>CAZRMA010000189.1:0-7364 GCA_964600655.1 uncultured Ignavibacteriaceae bacterium | reverse complement strand
TGCTCCCGTTTGCGGTGGCGGCAATGAAAGATTGGTTTGCAAATTAAAAGATATGCCTATTTGGGTATTTCATGGCGCTAAAGACAATGTTGTTCCAATTGCAGAATCGCAAAAGTTAGTTGATGCACTTAAAAAATGTGGTGGTGATGTAAAGTTTACGGTTTATCCGGAAGCGAATCATGATTCGTGGACAGAAACTTATAATAATCCCGAATTATACAAATGGCTATTGAGCCACTCTCTTTCCAAATAATAGTTTGAGATGAACAATGAAAAATTTATTTTCTAATTTCTCTTTCAATAAAAGTCTATTGCTGCTAATTATATTCATTTCACAATTAGCCTACCCTCAATCAATTGATAAAAACCATAGGAAATCATTCAAAGGCAATGCAGTTTTAGGCAATGGTAATTTATGTGCCGTTTATTCAGATGATCCACGGATAGTTAAATTAAATAATACAAAAGGTATACAGCATCTATATTATAATGATTACACCGCTGATTATGTAGCATCAACTTCTTTCGACTTATACAACGATAAAAACGAATTATTATCAGGTAAAGATTCAATTGGATTGGAAAACTTTTTCACAACTTTCACTTATACAAATATTGGAAATAGAATATCTAAAAATGTTTCTTGTTATGTACACCCAGAAGATGCAGTTGTCTTGAATCTAACCTTAAAAGGTGACTACCAAAGCTTACGGCAAAATTTTAACATCACTTTAAGAAAAAATATTATAACAGATACGTCTATCTTTTTATCTTCCATTGCCATCGTTAAAAAATTTGCAATTGCTACTTGGTCAAATAATACTGTGTTATTAGCAGCGTGTAAAAAATCTGATTATTCTATAAGTATCACAGATTCATGCATTAATTTTTCCAGAAATCCGATGTTAAATAATTCAATGAATGTAATTATTGTGCTTGCTAAATCGATTGAAGCTGCACAGAAGAAGATTACTTACCTTTTAGAGATGAATGATATTTATTCGTCAGCGGAAAATTATTGGAACAATTGGATGAGCAGCGGGGAACAGCCAAAATTTAAATATCCTAATAAATTGACTAACAGCTACTTGAACTTCTATAAACGTACACTATATAGTGTAAAAGCAGCAAATTTAAAAGGTCAAGTGCCTGCTGATATAACAGGACAGTTTCTTACAAACAATATGCCTCAGCTTTATCCGCGTGATGCAATGATGTGTGCAAGAGTGTTTTTATTAACAGGTCATTTTGATGAGGCAAAACAGATAATCTCTTTTTGGTGCAGGGATACTATTCCACAAAAAACTAAAGGAGAATTTTTTGCCAGGTATGATGCGAACACTAAGGCTGTCGATGCCGGAGACGGAGCGCGATATGATGAGCCTGAATGGGATGCTAACGGTTATTTGATCCAATTGCTAAATCAATATCATTCACTGACAAATATCTGGCTGGCAGATAAAGTCTTTATTTATGAACTAACTGATTTTATTGTAAACAAAATTGATAGCACGGATCTTTTATATGAAGGAGGGATTGTTGAATGGACCGGGTATTTACCCTCAACCAATATGATATGTGCCGCAGCATTGAAAACAGCTTCAGATATTGCATCGTCAAACGGAGATAAAAGTGAAGCATTAAAATTCAAAAATGCTTATGATAAAATTTCCTCTTCTTTAATAAAGATGTTTGATAAAAAGAAAAATGCATATACTGATGTAAGATTTCATGGTGTTAAAGCTGAAGACAATTCAAGTATTTCTTCACAAACCAAAAACACACTTTATTTGTGGGATACATCTTTATACTATGGAATTCTTTGGGGATATCCGGATCATGAAGAAATGATAAAGACAGCAAACTTTATTGAAAAAAACTGTGTTAAGTTAAACGGAGGAGTTAAATATTTTGAAGCAGCTGATAATGCAGGGTTAAGTGAATATGGTAGTGATGCATTTTTTTTCACGTCTGCTGCTTCCGCCGAGTATGAAAGCTTACACGGTGATCTTTCAGTTGCTCAGAAACATATCAATTGGATGGTTCAATATTCTAATAGCTATGGGTTAATGCCCGAAAGAATTATTAAAAATGGTGCTGACTGCAGTGAAGCCTCCCCGCTTTCCTGGTGCAATGCTGAATTTGCCGCCGCTGTTTTAACCTATAGCCAAAATATAGATTATAAGAAATTATTTAACCAACTTTTTTACTTAGGTTTCTTTTAATTGAAATACAGTTTACTGATAAATCCGTCAATTTATACAAAGGTTTATTCTTTCCATTGTAAGTCAATTCCTAAAAATTTATATTGATTAAGTATTTACAATTCAATGCTGTATAGACTTTAAAAGGGTGAGCTTATGAAAAAATTAATAATTGTTCTATCAGTATTAATATTTTCCAGCCTTAATGCACAGACTGATTCTGTAAAAGAAGCATTAGATTATTTTCCGCTGCACATTGGTGACTACTGGCGATATCAAGTAACAATAAACTCTACAGGATCTAATGAGCCTGATACTTTATGGTATGGATATAAAGAAGTTATCCGCGATACTATAATGCCAAATAATAAAAAATATTTCATGTTAAATGAAAACAATTTGTTGTGGTCAACTTCTGTTTATAAGTACATAAGAATTGATTCAACAACTGCCGATGTTTATGAATACGTCAGATATTATGATCCTAAGATTAATATCTATTATTATGCTGAGAATAAGATAGACAGTCTTTTAATTAACAAGGGAGTTATTTGCAATAATTATATCTGCACGGCTGATACAATGAAAGAGTATTTTGGAAATCAAGTTGATACTAAATTATTAGAGTATTATTTTGTTAATTTTAATTTCGAAGATGGCCGGGAATTAGCGAAAGGCTTTGGTGAAATAATGAGGTATAATAACGATATATCTCTTTATTTAATTCATTATCAGATGGATTTAATTTATGCCAAAATTAACGGTAAAGAGTATGGACTTGGAACGGATATTCGTGATTCAAAACAATCCCCGAATCCAATAAAACTTTTACAAAATTATCCAAATCCCTTTAACTCAACTACAAAAGTAATTTACGAATTGCCGAAAAATTTATATGTGGACCTTAGCGTATTTAATTGTTTAGGAGAAACCGTATCAGTATTAGTGCATGGGTACCAGAGTCAAGGACCTCATACGGTTGAATTTAATTCAAATAATTTAGCGAGCGGAATTTATTTTTACAGATTATTAGCTGGCCCATACAATGAAACACGAAGAATGATTATACTAAAATAGATTTTATAATCATAAAAATATTTTGCCTCTTCGATCTACCCAAGCTTTTGGTAGACTAAAGCACGAACAATTTCATTCAGTATTCAACTTTACAATGAACAGCTTGCATTTTAAATCAGTTAATGCAATGTTTAAATAAAAAGAATCTTTGTTTATGAAAAATATATTAACATCTCTTTTCTTAATTGCAATCTTGTTTCCATTTTCTGTTTTTAGTCAAAATAACAGAGGGAAAGATGATTGGGCAAATTTAAAAAAATATGCTGATGCTGATGAAAATCTTGCCCAGCCGGAACCCGGAGAAAATCGTGTTGTTTTTATGGGCAATTCAATAACAGAAGCCTGGGTCAAAATTGACAGCAGTTTTTTCGCTAATAAAGAATATGTCGGAAGAGGTATCAGCGGACAAACTTCATCTCAAATGTTACTCCGCTTTCGACAGGATGTAATTAATCTAAAACCAACTGTGGTAGTTATTTTAGCCGGCACTAATGATATTGCAGAGAATACGGGCCCAATCGCATTAAAAGATATTTTAGGAAACATTATTTCTATGACTCAGTTAGGCGAAACAAATAATATAAAAGTCATTCTTTGTTCTGTATTGCCCGCATATGATTTCCCCTGGCATCATGGATTACAGCCGGCTGAAAAAATTGTGAAGTTGAACTCTATGATAAAATCATTTTGCGAAAAAAATAAAATTACTTATGTGGATTTTTATTCTAATATGGTTGATGAAAGAAAAGGCTTAGATAAAAGGTTTACTAATGACGGAGTGCATCCTACTTATACAGGTTACAAAATAATGGATTCTTTAATTGTGAAATCGATATATAAGATTCTCAAATAAATGGAATTTATTTTCTTTGCCCAAATAGTGATTAAAGAACAATTTTTATCTCTTTACTTTCACCAAGCTTTTGGTAGACTAAATCGCGTACAACTTCGTTCGGTACTTCAACTTTAAAATTTAGGCTAAAGTACTTTTCATTTTTACTAACATTGGATGGAGTAATTGTATAGTCTAATCCCTTCGCAGCTTCTTCAATGGCCTTAATTATATCATCAATATTAGAACCTATAACTTTGTATTCCCATTCGCATGGGTAATCAATCTTAGGTCGTTCGCTATTGTGATCAATTATCATAATTTATTTTTCTATTAAATCAATATTTATATTTTAACCATTTTACAATTTCAGACCATTTTGGTTTTTTACCGGTTCGTAAAATTCCAACTCTGAAAATTTTCCCCGCGATGGGGAATATAGAAAACATCACAGCAATGCTTATTACAATGGAAAGAATTAATTGCCATGAAGGCACTTCCATCAAACTTATCCTTGCAGGCATCACTATTAAAGCTGCAAACGGGAACATGGAAGCAATGGTTGCAATCGGACTGTTCGGATTTGACTGCAGGCTTAGTGCTATAAAAAACGGAATCATAATCAGCATTAGCAAAGGCCAGATGCCGGATTGTGCATCCTGACTATTATCGAAAATGGCGCCTACTGCAGCAAACAATCCCAGAAACGTAATTAATGCGAGAAAGTAATTAAAAAGAAAATATGCGATGTCAGTTAATTTTAATTTTAAAATAAAATCTGCCGGCAGAACAAACCACGTAGTTGATATAATCAGAACTAAAGGAGTTAACCAAATTGCCATCTGCAGCAACCCGGTAATTGTTGTGCCCAATATTTTTCCTGCCATCATTTCATTGCTGCTTACAGAAGATAAAAGTATTTCAACAATTTTATTATTTTTTTCTTCAACAACTGAATTCATTGTCATCTGCCCCATAAAGATTAAGCTTAAATAAAGAAGAAAAGAAAATAGGAAGGAAATAACCGTATTGCCGATCCCCTCTTCCTCAACTTCTTGGCCTGAAGTTACGCGGTAGCCTGTAAAGTCGACTCTGTTCCTAGCAAAATCAATTTCGCTTGGGGTTAATTCCTTATTTGCAAAATATAGACTGATTAAAGCGGTATTAATAGGCTGTCGAAGCTTATTAAACAGAGAAGAATTATTTGGATTCTTAGAATAGAATTCTATTTTTTTATTGATCAATGCTGAATCAGGAATAAAAACAACCCCAGATATTTTTTCCGAAGCAATATCTTTTTTCAACTCATTGAGCTTGTCTTTAAATTTTCCTTTTTGGACCGTTTGAAAATCAAGTTTATATTTTTTTCGCATAACTTCCGGCAGCTTTATCAATTCATCACCAACACTTTTATCAATTTCATGTGAATCGGAAATAATAGTTAGGTTTAAACTTTGTTCCTGGTTATATGAGTAAAGAAATGTTTGAAAACCAATAATTCCAATCATAAAAATAGGTATCAGCAAAGTCATTATTATAAATGTTCTGCTAAGTAATTTCATTCTAAGTTCGCGTTTAATCACGGTCAAGGTTCTTTTATTAAACATTTTCATTCTCCCTTCCGGCTAATGAAACAAATATTTCATGCAGAGAAATTTCATCAGCAACAAATTTATTCACCGTAATATCATTCTGCACCAACAACTTTAATAATAATTGAACATCGGAGTCATTTTTAACTTTTATTCCGGTTGTATTTCCGTAATCTTCAATTCGTTCGATTATCGGATGCCCATTTAAAAATGAAATGTTACCATTATAATTAAGGCTAACGTTTCTTCTTCCATAATTAGCCTTAATAGTTTTTAATTCACCGCTTAGAATAATTTTACCATGATCTATCATCGCAATGTGATCACACATCTTTTCAGCAAACTCCATTAAGTGTGTGGAAAAGATAATTACTTTTCCTTCCTTTTTCATATCAAGAATAATTTGTTTCAACAAATCCGTATTTATAGGATCAAGTCCTGAAAAAGGTTCATCAAGTATTAGGAATTCCGGGTCATGAAGAATAGTTGCAATGAATTGAATTTTTTGCTGGTTCCCTTTTGAAAGATCTTCTATCTTAGAAGTTTTTCTATCCAGCAGATCAAATTTTTTTAAGTAGTAGTCAGCTTTTTTTTGAACCTCACTTCCGGTTTTTCCTTTAAGCTCGGCAAAAAATAAAAGTGTATCAATCACATTCATCTTTTTGTATAGACCGCGCTCCTCGGGAAGATAGCCTACTTTCTCTTTAAACTCCTGCCCAATTTTAGTTCCGCGCAAAATTACATCGCCCGAATCGGGCAAATAAATATTCATCAGCATTCTAATTGTAGTAGTTTTACCTGCGCCGTTTCTACCTATCAATCCGAATACCGATCCTTCAGGCACAGAAAAAGAAACATCGTTAACTGCTTTTACGCTGCCGAATGTTTTGTTTAGATTTTGGACTTCCAATGCGTACATGGGCTTCTCCTAATATGATAGCTGCCAGTATAATTCTTCAACAAACTATTTTTCTATTTATATAATTTGAACTTTATTTCTTTTTAGCATGACTAATTTTGAATTTAAAAATATGATAATCGAATCAAATCCCCAAGGGGAAATAAGATATAGAATTGTTATAAACTAAAAGAGGAATGAATTCGCAGCCATTTATCTTTAGTTTTTAAAATAATACTTGCCGCCGATTGTAAAATTAACTCCGCCAAAATTGCTTCGATAATAAACTAAGTCTTTCCTTATAAAATTATATTGAGCTTCACCAAATATGGACATGTGACTGTCTTCAAAAGTTTTTTCCAGACTGGCTCCGGCGAAGTAACCATATAAACCTTCATTGTCAAGATTCTCAATCATTTTTCCAGTTTTAAGTGAAACTCTTTGATTCACCAATGAATAAGTAAAGCCACCGGATAATCCAAATTTTATTTCATTGGAAATTTGAAAACCGTATTGAAGGCCTGCATTAAAAATAAGTTGTGAAAAAGAAACATTGGCAGCAGTCAATTGATTTATAATGCTAATGTCATTATCAACAAAAGTTAAATAATCATAAGCACTATAGCTAGGTCTTGAAGTATAAGTTAGTCTACTGTAAAATGAAAATAATTTATATACAGGAAAACCGAATCCAACACCAAACGCTGCATGAAATGATTGATCTTTGTAATTTTCTCTAACGGAAGAATTTGAAATTGAAA
>CAZRMA010000188.1:0-7406 GCA_964600655.1 uncultured Ignavibacteriaceae bacterium | reverse complement strand
ACTGACATTTCTAATGAGTTCTATATACTGACATTTTTAATGAGTTAATACAAAACTCATAAATGGTGTTATGCTATTTTGATAAACGATCTTTTGATAGCTCATTTGATGATTTCCAGATTATACTTTTCTTCAAAAACCTGGTTGTAATGAATTGTTCCGTCTGAAGCAACGATTAGGAATGGATAGTTAATGTTTTTATCGGTTAAAGTTCTTTCCCAGCCTAAAAGAAAAACATAAGTCGCCGTGGCATCTGCTTCCTCTGCAGTAGGCGCAATAATAGTAGAGCTTTCGGATAATCTCCCGGAATAACCTGTTCTGGGATCAAGTATATGATGGTAACGAATTCCATTTATTATTTTAAATCTTTCATAGTCGCCGCTGGTTGCAACCGCATAATCTTTTAAATTAAAAATAGCCACAAGATCATTTGTGTTGCGTGGATGTTTTATCCCTAATTTCCATAACGTACTGTCGTCTTTTGTGCCTGATACATAAATATCTCCACCTGCGTTAAGTATAAAATTTTTAATTCCCATTTCATTTAAAACGGCGGAACCTCTGTCAATTGCGTATCCTTTTGCTATGCCCCCTAAATCGATTGACATTCCTTTTTTCTTGAGGAAAGCTGTTGTGTCATTTTCATTTATAACTAAATTTTTAAAATTAATAAGCTTATCAAGTCTTTTAATAGTAGTATCCGGCGGAAGAAGAATTTCTTTATCAGTGCTGAAGCCCCATAAGTCTGAAAGGGGACCGATAGTAATATCGAAAACTCCGTGATATTTATTGCAGTAAGCTTTTGCCCGTTTTAACATTTCTAGTGTTTCATAACTTACCTGCACTGGATGCAGTCCGGCAGCATGGTTTATGGCGGATATTTCACTACTGTCTTTTTCGCAGCTTAGTAAATTTTCAACTCTCTGCATTTCTTCGTACGAAGCTAATAATGCTTTCTTACATTGATTTACATCAGAACTTCTTGCTGTAGTTTCTACAGTAGTTCCCATTAAATATTTCGTTACCGAAATC
This sequence comes from uncultured Ignavibacteriaceae bacterium, assembly GCA_964600655.1. Lineage (GTDB taxonomy): Bacteria > Bacteroidota > Ignavibacteria > Ignavibacteriales > Ignavibacteriaceae > CAVSWT01. The sequence continues at coordinate 6,374 of CAZRMA010000188.1, read as the reverse complement.
TTATACATTGTTGTGTCGTCTTGCGAACGAACAATAATAGGAAGGAATAATAATGAAATAAGGATATATCTGAAGGTAGTAGTTTTCATTTAAACCTATTCTAAACTAAAAAGTTATGCTATCAACTCCCAAAGAACTTTTACCGTTTATGACAATGTTGATTTGATTTGGTATGCAGACTAGGTTTTCTCCCGGCTTTGAGATGGCATTCATATCCATACATGTTTTGTGCTTGCAAGTTGCTGAAGTGATTCTTACGGATTTATTTTTTATCTTGAGTTCAACATGCCCATTTAATCCTTCAACTCTATAATGTTCAACATCATTGTTTAATGATATGTGTTTGATAAGTGTATTTCCTCTAAAAATATTTATTCCATCTGGCTGAACAGAATTATGTTCTGATGAGAAACGAAGCAGTACTGGATTATCTAATGTTTTGGGAAGAGATAGTGATTTTGCGCTTTCGTTGAGCAGCATAGAGAACTCATCCGTTTCTTTGTGATAATCTATTAAAGCCTGGAATTTAACATAAGCAATATCGCCAATGTGCCGTCCCTGCAATTGATATTCGGTAAACTTCAAAGAGTTGTTTCCATATTCCGAATTTTTAATTGCTTGTTCAATTGTGTGAATGGTTCTTGAAGGCTGATTTGTAATAACAGATAATGAAAAAGGATCATTCTTCTTTGCAGCAGCAAAAATTTTTCTCGTAAATGGATTGATTATTCCCATTGCAGCCGTGGCTGGTAAAATCAAAGAACTATACTTAAGAAAATCCCGTCTTTTCATCTGCTTATTCCTTCTAAATTTATTTTATTAAAAATTTTAGTTTGTTCAAATTCTTTAATTATTAATAACGGTATCTAATTCCTATATTAAAATTTGTGGCGAATAAATTATTTTCATTGTTATACCAATAAGGTGAATCAGTATGCCGTGCATAGAAATTAAGGTTAAATATATATTGTACCCGATCATCTTTTAAAAATGGAAGAGCATCTTGCCGATCGCCCCCGGTTACAATAAGTTTCAATTGAAATTCATTTGAATGCCCGGAATCAAGCTTAATATCCGAAGTCATGTACTTTTCAGGTGCAAGGTACGTTGGTTTGAAAAAAAATGCCTGTGTTTGAAAATTACCTCGCCAGCCCACACCAAATATAACATGCTTGGATAAATATCTTTCATAATTAACAGAGTAAGTGTTTGCATATAGATTCCATGTATCCCAATAATACCTATATCCTAATTGCATTGAGGATTTGTCGGTTAAACGGTATTTAAGCGATAAAGCAGCTGCTCGCCTGATACGCAAGTCAGGCTGAATTGGCTGGAATAAACTGTCTGCTCCATTAATTAAAATCGGAACCAATTGATAATTGTCCGACAGCAATCCATTATTATTCGTATAAGTAGAGAGCAATTGGAGAATTAATCGTTTACTTATAACTTGAGAAAAGTTAGCATTAATTGTAGTAACGTTTTTTGCTTTCTTCCATTTTACTGTTTTAGGAAAAACCTTATCCCAGCTTCTCACAATTCCTAATTGAATTGAGGTATTATTTTCCGCAAAGTATTGAGTGAAATTTCCAATAAGAGTTGAAGAAGTGTAGTCACTTTCTGTACTATAAATACCATCGGCAGTAAATATTCCATTGCCGATCAATTGAGCAATGCCAAGATTAAATTCATTACGTACTTCATCAAAGGTTGGTGCCGAGTTTTCATTTCCGAAACCGCCACTTCCTCCGCTGCTTGATCTGCCGGATGCTGCAGTTACTGCATCTACTGCTGATTTATTAACTGTTTTAGTTGTAGTAAAGCGGCTTGGAGCTCCATTTCTTATGGATGCAGCAGTTATCATGTCAACCAGATATCTTCCATTAATGCTTGTTGATCCGGATACACGCTTGGTTATAGAAATACTTGGGTAATAAACCTGAACATTAAAGTTATCAAAGTATCCGCTGAAATTTACCTGGGTTTCATTAGAGGGTAATAACTGTGCGAAACTTATAGTATATAGACTAAAAAAAAATGGAAGGAATAATATTACTTTTTTATCCACACCCGCAGCCTCCGCTTTCTGCGCCGGTGGCACCTTCTACACCCTCCCTGTAATCAAGGAAGTGTTCTTTAATTCCTGCATTAATGGGATTTTCATCAATGATCATAATTGGATCTGAAAGACTTTCCTTTTCCCAGGGCTTAACTGTAGCGCACCCGTATAGGAGTATGGAAGCTAAAAGTAACAATAGGATTCGGATCTTCACAGACACTTTTAATTCTCTTTCAATAGTTGATTTAATTCTGAATTAAAATCGCTTACATAAGATTCTTTAAAACCACTATGCCAAAAACGAATTTTTCCTTTTTTATCAATGAATATTGTGGTCGGCATTGCTTGAATATCAAATAAAGAAGGGATTTTTTGGTTGTTGTCTAATACTATTGGAAAGCTCGGTTCGGGAAAAAGTTTATCTAGAAAATGATCCACGTTGTCTTTTTCGTTATCGATATTAATTGCAATCAATTGAAAATTAGAATCTTTGTGAGCCCTGTAAAATTTTATCAGCTCCGGCATTTCTTGGCGGCAGGGCGGGCACCAGCTAGCCCAGAAGTCTAGTAATACAACTTTTCCGGTATAGTCAGATAATTTTATTTCTTTAGCTTTAGTAGTTATTCCTTGGAAGTCAGGGGCTGATGAGCCGACTTTTTCCTGGCAGGTTCCACTGCTTACAAACAAGACTAATATTAAAAAGAGAATATATTTTATTGTAATCCTCATGACAATCTCTTTCAATAAATGAAGATACTTGGGTTAATCTTTTGGAAATTTAATTAAATGTGTTATAACATTAAATATTATGAATTCCAGAATCAAGAGATAAAAATTAGCGTACATAAAAATTGGGACAAATTTTTTTTTGATTTTGGAACTTCATGTTTGATGCAGTTTTAATTTAAGAGATTCATTTAGATTATTTTTTTCACTCTGGCTAAATCCTAAAATTGATTTGTAGCTTTGCAATTCTACAACATCATATTAATTCATTCATTTGGTTATTTTTGATATTAGCATAAAAAATGTACCTTTGGGCAAATTAACTTTTACTAAAAAATTGTATGGAATGTTTTCACCAGATAATTAATCTAGATAGCAGAAAAAAATTACCAATTAAAAAAGAATCCTTGGATTTGGTAGTTACTTCTCCGCCTTATCCAATGATTGAAATGTGGGACGAATCTTTTTCTAATCAAAATAAAAACGTTAGATTCGCATTAAAAAACGGAGAAGGGAACACTGCATTTGAGCTGATGCATTTTGAATTAAATAAAGTGTGGAAAAACATTCACCAGCTTGTTAAAGAAGGCGGTATTGTGTGTATAAATATAGGCGATGCTACCAGAACAATAAATGGAAATTTCAAATTATACTCTAATCATTCTAAAATAATAAGCGACTTTTTAAAATTAGGATTTAGTAATCTGCCTAACATTATATGGAGAAAACAAACAAACGCACCAAACAAATTTTTAGGTTCGGGAATGTTAGCGCCCGGCGCCTATGTAACTCTTGAACATGAATACATACTTATTTTTAGGAAAGGCAGAAAGAGAGAATTTAACACAAAACAGGAAAAAGAAAACAGAAATTTAAGTTCATACTTTTGGGAAGAGAGAAATATTTGGTTTTCTGATGTTTGGGATTTTAAAGGAACATCGCAAAAAATGAATAATGGTGTTAGAAAAAGAAGCGGGGCATTTCCTTTTGAATTAGCATATAGATTAATAAATATGTTTTCAGTAAAAGGAGACACTGTATTTGACCCATTTTTAGGATTAGGGACAACAACATTTGCATCAATAGCATCGCAAAGAAATAGTGTTGGGGTAGAATTAGAAAATGGATTAGTAGATGAAGTTCATAATAATTTAAACGGCAAGCTAGTTGATGAACTGAATGAATATTTGAGAAAAAGAATAGAAAAACATCTGGACTTTATTGAAACTATGAAGAGTAAAAAAGGAAAAGATTACTTTAATTATACAAATAAAAATTTTGATTTTCCGGTAATGACAAAACAGGAATTAAATTTGTTAATTAATTATGTGAAACAAATAACTAAAAGTAAAAACAAATTAATTAGCGAATATTATAATGAGCCCTTATTAGATTCCCAAGTCAAATTGAATATTACCGAATAAATTATAAATCGTTAATATGCTGCAAGATTTCGTTTAAATTTATGAACTCGTCTTTATTATTATACTTTAAATAGAAAACCGGTTTCCACCATTTGTCATTCGAAGAAAGATTTCTATCGATAACGCCTTTTCGCATTAAATCATAAGTTGCCGGTTTTACTTGTATTCCGCAAATTTCTGTCTCGTTTTTTTTGATAACTAAATCAATCCTAAATTCTTCATCATAAAATTGATTTGCTTCTTCCACCGTAAAATTATTCAAATTCTCTTTTAATTTTTGTTTTGCGTTACTTTCAATCGAATTACCCTTCAATGAATTTGTAATAAATAAATGATATTCCCATTGAATACATTCCTGCAAAGTAAATTCATATTTACGCCAATATTTCATTTGAGCGTCATAAAGGTTTTTGCCAAAATCTTCAACCGTCCCTTTGCTAATTATACCACAATTGCATCTGCTTTCATGATGAGATTTAATTAAGGCAACTAATTCGTCTTTGCTTTTAGGATTGTGCTTTTTTATTAATTTCATTACTGGGACGGAATTATCAGGGGCAGATATTCCGGCATCACCATTAAGTTTATTTAATTTTCCTCCTGTTAAACTCATATTGGGTATTTAAAAATATAATAGCTTGATTGGATTTTAAAATAAATTAAAATAGACTTTATTAAACAATTTCCCTTACCTAAATATCTAATTAACGTTACAGGGCTGTAAAATTATATAAAAACTAAAGTGGTTTTAGCTTAAACTTTTGAGTATCCCACTTTGCAGTTTTTGCTCCGGCCTGATAGGCGCTTTCTAAAAACTCTAAAATAAGTTTATAAGGTGATTTCGATCTTCTTATGTCATCATACTTTAGCAGTGCAAGCGCACCTCCACCGCTGTTTCCCCAATAGGCTGCTTCGGGCATTAATATTTCTTCTGTTAAACCCGAAGGTTCCGGAGAAGTGTAAGAATAAAATGCGGGTTCTTTAACATTATCATCCCCAGCCCAAAATCCAAAGCTTATTACTTCATGTGAATAGGCTTCTCGCTCAACCATTCCGGCGCCTTCTCTTATTGGAGCAGGCTTACCTGAAAATCTTGTTAAAGCCAGATCGAAGCTATGCCAGAAAAGGTGAACAGGTGTGCTCTTGCCAATAAACCAGCCCCGGAATTCTTCAAAGACTCCATTGATGCTAATAAGAATCTGTCTGAATTTTTCAATATATTTTTTATCATAAGAAGAATGTTTAGTATCAGTTGCAAAAGGTTCAATAGTAAAAGTACCATAGGGCACAGCAAGAATTTTTACTTCGATTCCAAGTGCGGAAAGATTTGCAAAAACTTTTGAATAAAATTCAGAAACTGAAAACCCGTCATGAAGCGAAAATGAACGAATGTCCCCATTACTTGTTATAATATTTAGCCGGTGATTAATAAAATCGAATTCAATTTCAAAGCTGCCGAATCTATAAGGAATTGCTCTTGTTGTCAGTCCTTGTGTTGAAACATAAAGAGGTGCATGCCACCAATGATTTTGCCGTGGACAAAGTGTTAGCCGTATCTTTCCGATTATTTGCAAGTATAGATGCAAAGTATTTTTTGTTTCTTTCCAGTCTTCCAAGGGAAGAGGAGGAAAAATTTCTTCAACATTGAAACTTGTATTATTCATAGTGTATTACTTAAAAATTAGATTGATTCAAAAAACATATTATCGATGTAACAATAAGCCCAGTTTTCGCCAGGCTCAATTGACTGAATAATGGGATGCTGTGTTATATGAAAATGTTTAGTTGCATGTTTATTCTTAGAATTATCGCAGCAGCCAACATAACCACATATTTTACAAATACGTAAATGGACCCAATCATCTCCCATTTCAACACAATCTTCACAAACATTTAACTCAGGCTTTATATCTTTTACTAGCATTAAATGAGAACATTGTTCCAATGTTAAATCCTTTCAATAAAAATGATATACTAATCAATATTATGCAATTTAATCTTTAAGATATAAAAAAAATATTTTTAAGTAATACCGTAGTATTTCCTTATTAATATTAAATGGCCTGCTCTAAAATGTATAAATACTTTGAAGTAATCTGAAAAACCATTTTGTATTAACTCATTAAAAATGTCAGTATATAGAACTCATTAGAAATGTCAGT
>CAZRMA010000187.1:0-7416 GCA_964600655.1 uncultured Ignavibacteriaceae bacterium | reverse complement strand
TCAACCGCAGAAATTAATGTTCCGCTTTTAGAAGAATTAGAATTATTATAAATATAACCTGCTATTTGTCCACCGATGGAATCCATTGGTTCTAAATAAGTATATAAATTACTTATATGCGTTCCACCATTAAGTTCGAAAATAAATGCATCTTCCCATTTATCACAAGTTTCGGAATAACTTTTAAAAAACTGGCTTATACAGTTTTCTTTATAGAAAAGCATTATATAATTGTCATTTTTTAATTCTTTTAAGAAGTAAGCCCCGTCAAACCCGGTTGTTGCTTCAATCCAACTTCCTCCATTTACAGGAATAGCATAAACTTCAACACCATATAACGGTGTACTATAATTTTTATCAAAAACAAAACCGGAAATAGTATTTGTTCCAGGCTCAGGTTTTACTAAACTAAAATCTATTCCTTTGATATTCAAGCTATCTTTGTCTAAAGTAATAGGTATAGCATCAAATGTATTATAAACATCCTTATAAAATTGTTTATAATATCCGGGGACATAAACTGATACATGATAAGTGCCTTCAAAAGCTTCAATAGTATAATTACCATTTTCATCGGTATCAGAGAAAGTCGAATCACTTGGCACTACTGATTCAATGGTAATCCAGGCATTAGTTATTGGTTGTTGAGTTTCATTATCTATAATTTTTCCTGATATAGTTCCAAGTTGAAGATAAGGAAATGTAAAATCAATGCCGGTTGATTGAGCGTCAACGTAAACTTTTTCAGCCTCTGCAAGATTTGTTTTATCGTTATAATATTTATTTCTATATGTCCAGGCATCCCCATGTTGGTATACAAGTGATGCACCGATATAATAAATTCCAGGGACACATTGAATTGTATAATTTCCAATTGCATCACTGGCTGATGCTACATAGTATTTTTTAGAATTAAAAAAATATACATAACAGTTTTGTGCTGGATCACCATTATCAAATTTTATATTACCAGTTATTGATATTAAATTAGTTAAAATTACATCCGGCCCTATAATACTATCTCCTTTATTGATTGAAATGGTATCATGATAATAGCCATAGTCAGGATGATAATATTCAATAGGTGCGGGAATAGTTGAAACACCCTCAGGAAACATAGTAGATGAATATTTTAAGGTGAATTTCCCATCAGCATTTGTGAAAGCTCTATCAACAGCAATAGACGTTACAATTACATCTTCAATGGGTTGATTATTATTATTTTTGATTGTAGCGGAATAATATGAGAAATCTCTTTCTATAATTTCAATTTCTGTAGTATCAGAGGAACCGTAACCATAAACCTCCCCAAAAACCTGGTAATGCCCGGCTGGAATACCATAATATGAAAATGACCATGTATATGATTGTGCTGAATCTAATGTTATGCTTGTTGTCATTTCATAACAAGAGGTATCATGGGCTAATTTGTATACATTATATATTTCGAAACCAGCCTGACAAGTTGTGCCCCAATTCAAAGTGATTGTTTGCCCGGTTATATTTGTTGCCGTAACATAAATTTTTATCGAATCTTTTATTTGATATTCTTGTTTATCAGTAGAAATATTGACTTCGATCTGACTTAATAATGTTGAATTGATCAGTAGAAATAAGAATATTGTCACGAATTTTTTCATAATAGTAGCCCCTTAGGTCTGTTTTTTTAGTTATTTAATATATAATATTTTTATGATAAATTATTTTCATACATCATGCCATAACATTCACAATGTACTTTTTATTTCATTAATGCCATCTTACCTGAAAACTGTTTATTGGCAACCATTAAATTATAAATGTAAATTCCGCTCGACACTTTTGCTCCTATTTCATTTGTGCCATCCCATTTAGTCAAATAATTTCCTGCAGGTAATATCTCTCTTACTAATCTTTTCACAACTTCACCCTGAATATTATATACAATTAATTCAGCTAACGAATTAGTTAAATCGTAGGGAATTGAAAAGCTAATTATAGTGCTTGGATTAAATGGATTTGGATAATTCTGTGCAAGTGAATGTGATTCAGGAATTATTTTATTTCCATCCTTCTCCACCGAAGTTACTAATTGTAATCCTTGACCCCTTGAACCACCGCTGCTATCTGCTAAATAAATATTTGTCCATGAAGGTCTCATAGCCGAATGCATGTATTGCTGTCTCCATTCTTCATCCGTCAATCTTAAGAAATTTTTGGTAACATATTCAAAATAACTTAAACAGGGGCCCACAAAAGCAGTCTTCTGTCCATTTGGTATTTGGGCAATAAAAACTCCAAGATTTATAGGGCCAGTTCCGACATGAGTAACTGCTCCAATGAATCCGCCGCCGCAATCTGTAGGTGTTGTGTGGATATCCGCCACAATATTTTCTCCTTCAATCAAACCTGAATGAGAATAAGCCCCATCGCGATAAAACAACTCAGTGTACCATCCATCATATGGGGAATCTCCGCACATCTGAGAAGCATGATCATAAAGCATTGTTTGTAAAAATAGATTTTCTTTGTCTGTAAAAGCTTCATTATTTAAAATTTTCAATGATATATTACTCAATGTATCCATTATCGGCTCAAAATTATTTAAATAATCTATTATAATATTTTTTTGCCAATCATTTTCAAATGGTAAAGTCTGGAATTTTATTTTGGCTAATTCTGCGAAATGCTTCAAAGATTCATAAAATTCCGGGAATGGTTCTACATAAGAATATGGAAAGGAACAAATAGTTCCGCCTGTGTAACTTTGTTTTGCATAAAGTAAATTGTCATGCCTTAGCTGCGCCCATGATGATAATTGTGTATTTAATTTTTCCTGCCAGAATGCTGCCGTCTGCATGAATTTAGGAAGAGAATTTCTGACTGATGGAGGATTTAATTTTCTTATTGAGTTCAGCCACATATTGTAAATTGTATTATCCCAAAATTCAGTTCCATAAGAATTAATTAAATATCGTAATGCTGCAAGATTTGAGGAATAATGATATTGTTCAAGTTCCGTCTTAAGCAATTGCCCGGCGGCATCATTTCCCAAAGCAAACATAGGATCTAATGCAGATGGATAAAGACGGCAAATCACCTGGTTATTATATTTTATTCTGTCATAGACTACACTGCCGGTTACATAAGAATCAATTACAAATCTTTGTCCGAACATCATAAATGATGAAGCAGGTTTTATACTGTCGGGAGAGCCAACATCATTTGATATGAGAATTTGGGAAAGTATTAATTGATTGGCAAATGATTGCTTTTTAAGTGTATCCTGAAATTCAACTAATTTTAAGCTGTCAAGCAAATCGCTTGCATTGCTTAAAGAGATTTTATCTTTCAAATAAAGTAAATGATCGAGTGTAACATTGTCCTGGTCACCAACAAAGAATTTTATTATAGTTTCAAAATCTTTATACAATTGCCAAGTATCAGATAAATCAAATAATTCTGTGATCAAATATGAATCAATGATTTGTCTTTTTGCATCTTCAAAGTTTTGAACTACACATGGTGGATCAGGATAGGCATTTGGAGGCAAAAGATAGATTTCAATTCTCCCCAACCACATCATCGTTCTAAAATAATTTTCTAATATTGGATGAAGTTCGTCAACGTAATGTCCGCGAGGTTTAAATTGACTCCAATCTACCCTGACACATGCATTCGCAAATAATGTATCCGTATTAAATCCATCTGCTTCAATTGCTCTATTATAAAGATGATTTATCTTATCAACATTACCTGTATAATAAGGACTTACATTTTCATCAAGCAATTTTCTGGCAACGGTCAGATATACGTCTACATCCCGTAGCATTTGATCCATTTCAGGGTAACTTGAATATTTACTTTCCAGTTGCGGCATTTGTGAATGAAGCTGGTCTAATAATGTTGTTAGTTTATCAATTAAAACTGCCAATTCCATGTCTTTTAATATTCTATCATAAGAAACATGAAACGCATGAAGTATAGCATCTGTTGAAACATACACGGGTAAATCCTTATGATAAATATTCAGGAATGCCTCACCGAAAGAATTGTAGGACATTCTTTCACTTACCATAAATCCGTTTTTACTTATTAATGACTTTTCATAATTAGTGATATTATACTTTGCCTCTATGCTGTCAAAGTAGTCTGCCGAACTGTAATCAGCATTGATATTTGCTTCAAATGAACCAGCATCATGCATTTGCATAAGCTGTTCGGCGTCCATGTTTTGATGTGTAGTTAAAAACTGTTTGTAGCTCTCAATATTAAAATTTGTAGTCGATTGAGGAAACAATAAGGATGGGCAAAGAACGAAAGAATAGATTAAAGATTTGAATGAAACTTTCATATATCCCCCGATATTTTTATTATTCTGACAATAAAATAGATAAAATTATTCAAAAAGGATATGAATAATTTTATTATTTAAATAAGAGAAGGAAAAAATGAATGAAATTTGTTAAAATTATGAACATTCAACTGTAAAGAATGGACGCTAAGAAATATTAATTTTATGCAATATATGGTAATCTATCACATCTTAATTTTTCCATAGGAATACAAAAATATTGTATGTAAATTAGAGCATTAAATAAATGACTTAAAATTTTTACTTAAGGCAAAACAATTAATTAAAAGAAAGAAATCAAAAAGCTGAACTATTCCATTGATAAGTAACCCTTTTTAACGGACTATTATCTAACGCAGGTTCAAAATTAAAGTGCGTTCCCCTTTTTAATATATTTCTTCAATTTATAAATCAAAAATAATCAATTCCTGTCTACTTCATTCGAATAATAATATAAAGTATTCCGGAATAATTAATATCAAAATAAAGGAAAAATGTATGAACATTTACGTAGGAAATCTTTCATCGGATGTATCCGAAGAAGATTTAAAAAATTTGTTTTCTGAGTACGGAAACATTACAAGTGTTAAAGTCATAAAGGATATGTATTCTGGTACATCTAAAGGATTTGGCTTTATTGAATTGTCCAATCAGACAGAAGCACAGAAAGCTATTACCGAACTTAACGGTAAAGATTTCAAAGGTAAAAGCATTACTGTGAATGAAGCTCGTCCTAAAAATGACAGTCGTTCCGGCGGAGGCAGAGATCAAAGAGGATCAAGAGGTAGTTCTGGCGGCGGCCGTCCCAAAAGATGGTAATTAAGAATTTAATGGCTGACTAAATATTAGATGACAGTGTCACACGATCCTACATAACAGTAGGCAATTTTTACAAAGTGTGATTTGTTCAGGAAGGTTTGTCTTCTAAGAATTCAAACTAAAATTGTTATGTTGAGCTTATCGAAACATGACAATACCTCAAGTTATTTTGTATGAACTAATTAGGTTGTTAGCCATTCTTTTTACAAGATTAAAAACATAGGTGAAAATTTAATTGCATAAATTTCATATCCCTGTAATGGGGCTCGCTTTTACAATAGATACTCCGCTGAAAGTAGCACACTACGGAATAAATTCGGTCATTTCAATTGTTGATGATGATCTCATCGAAAAAATGAGAAAGATTCATTCTATTAAAAATAACATTTCGTTTGTGCCCGTTTCAAGAAAGGAACCGGATTATAGAGCTAAGCGAATTACGCTTTACCTCAATTTAATCGGTGATCTTGTGGAGAAGAATTTTTATGCTCTAAAAGATAAACTTCTGAATAAAGATTCCGAACTTGAAAAATATTATTCAATTCTACCGGACTATTCCGTATTGAAGCAGCATTTAAAATCTTATATTAACGGCCTTGTAAGCAAAGACGAAATTAAAGATTTGCTTCATAAGTTTATGCATCCCGGTAGTATAGATGTAAACATAATGACAAAGGTTGATAAAGCTAACTTTGATAAATCAGGACAGCTTCCAATTGAGTTTAATGATGCACATGCATCTTTACGCGGATTTGCAAAAAGCAATCTTAATTCATCGGTGGTTTTATCGGCAGGGATGAATCCGAAGCTCTATAGTTATTTTGAAAGCTTCGCTGATTTTTTACCAGACGAAAATGGCATATTAAAGAAAAAAATAATTTTAAAAGTTAGCGACTTTCGTTCAGCGCTTATACAAGGAAAATTTCTTGCTAAAAAAGGATTGTGGGTTTCAGAATACAGAGTTGAGTCAGGACTTAATTGCGGCGGCCATGCTTTTGCAACTGATGGTTATTTAATCGGGCCTATCCTAGAAGAATTTAAAACCAACCGCAGTTATTTAATTAATACGATCCATGAAATCCTTAAAGATGCATTAAGCAAAAAGAATCTTCTATTCAGCAAATATCCCCCTGAGCTTAAAATTACTGCTCAAGGCGGTGTAGGTACATCGGAAGAAAATAATTTCTTATTAGATTACTATCAGTTGGATTCTGTCGGCTGGGGTTCCCCTTTCCTTCTTGTTCCTGAAGTAACAAATGTTGATGAAAGAACTTTAACTCTTCTAAGTGATGCCAAAGAAGATGATCTTTATTTGAGCAATACATCTCCATTGGGAGTTCCTTTTAACAGTTTGCGAGGAAATACAAAAGACATTGAGAAAGAAGGAAATGCTGCAATTGGGAAACCAGGAAGTGCCTGCCCGAAAAAGTTTTTAATTTCAAATACAGAGTTTAGTGAAAAACCAATATGTACTGCCTCGATAAAGTATCAATCCAAAAAAATTGAACAATTAAATGCTTCTGAAGTAAGTGGAACTTTAAAAGAAAATGCATATAATAAAATTATTGACAAGACTTGTTTATGTGTGGGACTTGCTCTTCCGGCTTTAGAAATAAATGATGCTGTTTCAAAAGTTGATGGTATTGGAACGGCTGTTTGTCCAGGCCCTAACATGGCTTACTTTTCATCAATAGTTTCGCTAAGCGAAATGGTAAACCATATCTATGGCAGAATTAACCTGATAACCAGGACTGACCGCCCTAATATGTTTATGAAAGAGCTTAAACTTTATTTGAATTACCTGGAAGAAAAAATTTCCTCTATCGATCTACCTGTGTCCTCAAATCAAATAAAACATTTCAGTGCTTTTGTTACAAATGTTTCAGAAGGTATTGAATATTACAAACAGCTATTTTCAGAAGCCATGGGGAAAATATTTGATGTTAAAAAGAGAGCTGACTACGAAATAACCACGCTTGAAGAAAAGCTTTCTGATTTAATAGAAGATATGGTTAATAAAAATTTATTAGCTGATGTTTCTAATTTTGCGGCTAAGGTTTCTGTGATGTGACATTGCTAAAATGAATTACTTTATAATCATGTGAGAATTATTCCCTAAAGTAATTACCTCATTTTTATTATAGCAGTGACTTATATCTAAATATATCTTTTTTGCTTCTCCTAAATTTCATAATTAACAGTACAATTTTCCATTTTATTAAAATAAAAGCACCACATCTATTAAAGATTTCAGGGAGACAATC
>CAZRMA010000186.1:0-7427 GCA_964600655.1 uncultured Ignavibacteriaceae bacterium | reverse complement strand
TATGATTGGGAATTAATTTTTATTAATGATGGAAGCAGTGATAATACTAAAGAGGTTGCAGAGAATTTTGCAAAAAATAGATCAAACGTTTTAGTATACAATCACAAAGTAAATTTATTTCTTGGGCATGCTTTACGTACTGCTTTTAAACATGCAAAAGGTGACTATATCATACCGCTTGATATTGATCTTAGTTACTCAACTGACCATATTAAAAGATTACTGGATACAATTAAAGAAACCGAAGCACAGGTTGTAATAGCTTCTCCTTATATGAAAGGTGGGAAAGTCTCTAACGTCCCATTTGTCAGAAAACATTTAAGCAAAATTGTAAATAAATTTCTTTCAATTGTGGTTCGTGAAAAAATATATACTTTCACTGGTATGGTTCGTGCATATGACAGCAAGTATTTGAAATATTTAAATCTAAAAGCTCGTGATACTGAAATAAATCCTGAAATAATCTATAAATCATTATTGTTGCGAGCTAGAATTGTAGAAATTCCTGCTCATCTTAATTGGGGATTTAATAAAAAGAAAAATGCAAAAAGAAAATCCAGTTTAAAAATGATTAGAGGGATTATGTCTGGATTTATGTCTGGATTTATATTCCGTCCATATATATTTTTTATTATTGTTGGGCTTGTACTTTTTTTGATTGCATTGTATGTAATAGGTTGGATTTTTATTAATACATTCTATGTTTATCCACAAGTTCAAACTGTTGGTCAATATTTTGACGAGAGATTTACACTTGCTGTTTCTCAAGTTTTTAGACAAAGCCCCCAGGCATTTATGGTTGGAGGTATTACCCTAATTATTTCACTTCAATTTTTAAGTCTTGGATTTCTTTCCCTTCAAAGCAAAAGATATTTTGAAGAACTTTTTCATTTAAATACGAATATTTACAAACATGAACTTGAGAAAGAAGAAGAAAATGAAAAGTCACGGTATTTGGATGAACAGTCTTAAAAAATTATAAATCTTAATTGATAACTAACAGCAAAAATTTAACATATTTGTTTTTCTGTCTCAGATAGCTATCTAATTGTGAATCAATTAAATAATATCTATCCCTAATGTCCCCCCAAAATTGAGAATAGCTAAGCATAAAGGAACTATTAACACAGAGCTACTAAATCAATCATTTCAATCTTCTCTATTTTTATCTATAAACTAAAATTAATTTTTTTATAAGATTATCATTTTTTATTTTTGTTTTAAATAAGCTAATGAGTTTTTTTTAGAATTAAATGAAGAATAAATTTAATCCATCTTCAATTTCTACAACCAATATATTATTTCTATTCTATTTAGTTATTGGCTTATTATTGTTTGCAGTTATTTATTTAGGCGGAATATATAAAATCCCTTTTGAGTACTTCGGTAAAAATCCTGACTCCTTGTTTGAAATTCCTATCTACGCTGGGTTACTTCAAAAAATTAGAGTTATCTTATGGACCGCCAGCATGAGTGTTTGTTTTTTTGCTTATATAGTTATTAGGATCTATTCAAGTTCAGATCGGAATGCTAAGTATATATTATCTTTCGGAATATTAACAATGCTCTTTCTTATTGATGACTATTTCCAGATACATTCAGCAGTAAGATTAATTTTCCACATTCAAAATACAATGGTATATCTTGTCTATGCATTCTACACTCTATATATTCTTTATCGTTTTAAAAGAATTGTACTGAAGACTGAATACAAAATATTATTTTTGGCGTTTTTACTTTTAGGCCTAGCAGCAATTATAGATTTATTAAGCGATGCGAAGATTATTGTCTTCGGAAGGGGAGATGAACTTGAAGCAAGTTTTAAAATTTTTGGTGTTGTAACTTGGACAATTTATTTTATTAAGTATTGTTATGACAGTTTGAAAGTAATTGTTCTTAGAAGATAATAGATATTAAAAAGTTAAGAGATGACATCTAACTCCCTTACAAGACATCATCTCTAACCGTCTCGAGTGACTATTTTATCAATGACATTTTTTTTACAGAACTAAATTTTTCTGTCCCGTTTATTGCATTAGCATTCATAGCAATAATGTAAATCCCAGATGCTAAATTATCAGCATTCCATACAAATTCATGTAACCCCTCGTTTTGCTGTTCACCATTTAATTCAAAGACTCTTTCCCCGATTAAAGAATAAATCTGAATATCAATGTTGCTTTCGGTGGGAATATAATAACTTATCTTTGTATTTGGATTAAACGGATTTGGATAATTCTGATATAATGTAAATGATTCAGGGAGTTGAGCTTTATCACTCAAATCTGTAAGAGTTCCATTATACTCCAGATCTATATGAGTTGCCAATTTGGTTACATCAGTTGCCATGGATTCTATTATAATTGTATTTATAAAACCCTCTAAATTCCATTTTATTTCAGGCTTAAATTTTCCAAACGGTTTAGAGTTTGAAATTATAAACCTTCCTATACATTTTTTAACATTTATTATGGTATCCGTACCTGCTGGGTTAGACGCAAATGTTAGTTCATTCTCTCCATCTGTAGAAAACATTCCAATACCGAAAACCGGAGTATTTTTTAATTCCGATGATCCCGAAATGTATTGAAATGTTATCTGTCCGCCATTTATAATTTGTTGATTGAAGCTTAAAGCAGCTTGATAAGCTCCTAGTACAAATCCAACCTCATTACTCACTATGTATACATCAAATTCAAATTTACTAGAACTAATTTCATTACCGTTTTCAATTGAAATTGTATACTGCTGTGAATAAATATTGTTGTAAAACCCAAGTATCATGCTAAGTAGCAAAATTTTCCATATTAAATTTAATCTCTTCATTTAGTTCCTCGATCATATGTTTGAAGATCTTATCTTCTAATTTCCGAGGTCAAACTAAGATTAATTTTTTATGCTAGCTATCGGGGTGTTCCTGAAATGAACTATCCATAAACCTGAGAAAATAACGCTGAATTTTAGCAAAAAACGAAGAATATATTATAAACTCAACTGAAATATGATTAATTAGTTTCCTTGGTTCGATTCACGTGTAATGCTATCAATTGAACCCATTTGTTTATATCGTTATTTAATCAGGACCATCTTTTTTGTACTTTTAAATGAATTGGAGCCATCTGCGGAAGTAGCATTTAGTGATAGGATATAAGTTCCGCTTGCATAATCAGAAGCATTCCACTCCATTTTGTAAGTCCCTGCATCTTGTATTTCGTTTTTTAGTTGTGCTATCCTCTCGCCAAGAATGCTATAAATTTCTAATTTAACAGTACTTAGTTGATTAATACTGTATTGTATTTTTGTTGAAGGATTAAAAGGATTAGGATAATTTTGAGATAAGTTAAATGTTTCCGGGATATTTTTTATTTCTGTAACTGGAGTAACTGAATCAAATAGATTATCTGAAGCGATCAAATCTGAATCTTGAGTTAGCAATATTTTATCTAACATTACTGATGGTCCTGCCTCTCCTGCCCGACCATATATAGTAATTTTATGATTTCCGTAAGTGAGTGTCCCCAACGAAAGTTTATTTAATCGATCACCTTCCCAATGCCACTTATCGTAGCTGTTATTGTCGTCTCCAAAAACGATTTTTTCACCATTATCTACCTGTATATAAAATGAATTTCTTGGACTTTCATTGGATTCAAAAAACATTCTTCCCCAGGCAAACCACTCACCATTTTTATCTAAATTAACCGAAAAACTCAAAGTACTGTAAGTATTTAAAAAATAAACTACTTGAGCACAATTAGAGCCTGCCTTTGTTTTTAAGTGAACATCACCTTCTAAAATACCATCCTCAGCGTTAAGTGTTGTGAAACCACTAGTTACAGATGGTTCTATTGTAAATATTAAATTTGTGTGGTTTGAGGATTCTGTTATTTCTTGAAAATTTTCTCCGGTAAGTATTGTTTTATAGATTCCATCAAAAGTCCAATTTACATTTAACGAATCTATTAATAAATACGCAGATTTTTTTATTCTAAATCTTCCAACTCTTAAAAAGTGATTGGTTATGCTGTCTCTTCCGGCACTTGAAGCAAAATGAATTTTCTTAAGTCCATCAACATTACAGCAACCTAATCCATAGATTGGGGTATTGCTTAATTCGGAACTTGACGGGATATATTCGAAACAAAAAGATGTGTCATTCAGAAATTCTGAATTGACATCAAAAACGCATTGGTACGAAGTTAAAATAAAATATCCTCCAGTACTTTCGATGTTAACATCAAATTCAATGGTTTCATTATTAATTACCTGTGGACTGCCTAAATTCATTAAATAAGTAGGTTGAGCTATAATAAGATAAGAGAGCAGGATAAAAACTGAAATTATTTTGAGAATTTGTTGCATATAAGTCTCCAATGTTAAAACACTCGGTACACATTTAAATTGGATCCTCGATGACAAACCTAATTCTTTTAGGGAGGCTACTCTATCGGGGTTTTACTGAAACTTAGATTTAATTACCTGAGTTTTGCTTATTTGAATGGCTAATAAATGGTAAGTTTACGTAAGGATTTAATATCTTGTTTGATGAGATATCTTAAAATAAAAAAAGCATTCCAACTTATTTATTGGAATGCTCTTTCTTAAATAGAAAAAAAGTATGATTTTATTTGGATAGTATTATTATGATTCTAATTCTTTAAACTCTCCCAAAGTTTTGGTGAAGATAGTGATAGCAACGATTCCCAAAAATATATTTACAGCTAATGCATACCATACATATTCAGGATTGCCTATTTCTCTAAAATAACCGTATAATGATGTGTAAGTAATTCCACTTAAAACACCTCCCAGCCCCGTAGCCAAAAAATTAGAGCCCATATAAAGACCGGCTTTTTCTTTTGGAGCTATCCAGGTAATATATTCTTGTATCCTTGGTGAGGAAATCATTTCTCCAATTGCAAATAAAAAAATTCCAAGAAAAATTAATTCCGAAGGGCCTACTCTTGCAAAAGCAATAACTAAAAAACTAATGCCTGCAACAAAAAGTCCGAACAAGAACGAAGGAAGTGCTTTACGATTTTCAAAAAATCTTGAAATAAGTAATTGAAATAATATTATAACATATCCTGTATTTGCAATTGTTTCGCCAAGTACCTTTCTAGTCCCATCGCCATTTGCCTCAGAAAAAAATCCGGCAAACCATGTTCCGAATATTCCTTGCAAGGATTGATATAAACTTACAGTATCCAAATTCTTATCAATATAAATAGCAAGTATATTAAAAAAGGCCCAGAAAGGAAGCCAGAAAAATACACCCAACAAAATTAGAAAAATTAAAAATTTATAATCTGAAAGGGCAACACCCATATCTTTAAACTTTTGTTTTAAAGTGGTTCCTTCTAATTCACGTGGAGGTTCTTTGTAGAAAAAAATTGTTACTAATAACATTATACCTATTCCAATTGCTGCGGCTATAAATGCATAATTCCAGGAAATTGCTCTCAAGTTACCTGCAACAATGGGCCCAAATGAGGCTCCTACATTCACCATGGCATAAAAAATACCGAAGCCAAGAGTTTTATTAGTTTTGTCAGTAACGGCTCTTACTGTTCCTGAAATAAGCGGTTTAAATATACCGGCAGCAAAACCAATAGTTAACATAGTTAATGCAATACCACTAAATGATTTTGTTAACAATAAAAGTAAAATAGCAGGAAGGTAAGCAAGGTATGCTACTATCAGCATTTTTTTAAAGCCATATCTATCAGCAAAAGTTCCGGAGAAAACGGGAATAACATATGAGAAAAGTAGAAAAATACTTTGTACTATTCCGAGTTGACCTTTCGAATAACCTAGATATTCCATATAGATTCCAAAACCCATATAGATTCCGTAGTAGGCAAATCTTTCAATAATTTCGATTGAGTTCGCTATCCAAAAAACTGGAGGGAAGGATGATCGGTTTGCTTGCATTTGATTTCCACCTTAATTTTTAAGTTACCAATTTAACATTTACTTTGAAATAATAAAAGAAGTCTAATACTTCTTTCTAAACAACGGCAAAGAAATTTTTTATATGGGTAAACTAAAATGAGCTGTTTGCGGAAAGGGAGGGATTCGAACCCTCGGTACCCGTGAAGGTACACACGCTTTCCAGGCGTGCCAGTTAAACCACTCCTGCACCTTTCCTAAAAAAAAGTGATGCAAATATAATTATTTGGTCATACTTAACAAAAATCATCTCCATTCAAGTTAAATAGTTCTAAATTATTCGGCTTTTAGATTATAACTTTTTTTACTGTTTTAATGTTAATTATACAAAGTTAGTTTTATATTTGTTGTTCAAAATTACTGGAGAGATGCCAGAGTGGTTGAATGGGGCGGTCTCGAAAACCGTTGTCCGATTTTTTCGGACCCAGGGTTCGAATCCCTGTCTCTCCGCTGTATAAAAATGGTTCTGAATAATGGATGGAAATTGTGTTTTCGAGTCATTTTTTATAAGCATTTCTTTGATATTTCTAAATAACTACCATAAAACAACTTATAATAGATCACTATTTTTAATAATTTTATTTAACGTCATTATCTATTTTTATTTTATTTCGCTTGTGAGACGAAGGTTAAAAAGTTATTGGATTATTTAATTGATTAAATTAATTTGCTTAACCCATCAATGAATAAAATTAATGTTAATATATCTAAGTAATAGTATGAAATATTATAAACAAGTGCGTGCATTATTTAATGATCATTTTAAGAATATATTGGTTGCATTATGTTACCATTAAATTACTACTTTTTCATCTGCAGCTATGTTTGTAAATAATTCAATTAATGATGGACAAATATTAATAGGGTTCTTTTTAGGCGCAGCCTTGATAAATGCTTTTTACAGCATTTTTATGTTTATTAGATTTAAGGAAAAGGGAAATCCTGTCTTATTTATTTTCATAGCATCATTGGGTTTAGCAATTTGGATTTTCAGTGAGTATATCTTCAAATATTTTAACCTAAATAATAATTGGTGGTCTGATGAAAGTTTGCCAATTTTTATTTTTGCATCATTAGCAGCGTCAATACAGCTTTGTTTTTTGATTTTCAATCCTGGCAAAACAAATCTATTATTAAAAAAAATACTTATATATGAAAGAAATGTATTTATTGTTTTTTTGATTTTGCCAATGTTTATCCAAAGTACTTTTTACATTAAACTATCTGCCTTTGGAGCTATTTTAACAATTGTATCTATCTGTATTGCTGTAATTATGAACTTGACTCACGGAAAGAAAAAAAACAGTCTTTACATTATTGGATTCGGTCTTTTTTTCATTAGTCTGATGCCATATATTTTATCTTCTTTTGATATTCTACCAAGTAACTTTCTTTCATATTGGGGTATACAAATTGGTTTTTTCTTTTTGCTGATGTTTTCTTCTTTCACAATTTTTGATACAATACGAATTCTG
>CAZRMA010000185.1:0-7454 GCA_964600655.1 uncultured Ignavibacteriaceae bacterium | reverse complement strand
CTAAGTCCCGAAAGAATAAAATATGATCTTAAACAAACATCTCTTAGCATACCCAGAGAAATGCATGAGAATGATCTAATGGCAAGAACTAAAATGCCTATCCTTCAATCTGATATTGATGCTCTTGCTGCACAGGCAGGCTTAATAATTAATATTAAAGCGGGCGATATTCTTGCCGATGCTAAAACATTTCGGCAAAATCTTGTAGTGCTTCATACCGGCGATCTTTTTCTGTCACCGGGTCAAATAAAAACCTTAAATGGAATATATTCTGCCTGTATTGATAATGCAAAAATTCCGCCTGGTGAATCTGAAGTACTAGATGTGGCTCCATCTCTTGATAAATGGAATGGAATCCCGGCCGCAGGCCATTTGTTAAAACTGGTTAAACATATTGATTCGGCTCAATATCATTGCGGTGATTTTTACGATGCTCAATTTGCCGTTTGGAGAATTACCGATAATGCATCTGGTGGATCTAAAAAGATGGACAGCTTATTTAATGATATTGGGTTGAACTTAGGAGATCAGTACTTATATTTTCCAAAATTAATAAATGATTCACCAGTAGATACAATATCAAAAACGATTGTCCCTAAAGAACTTTTTCTCCCAGAAATTCAGCCAAAATCTGTTAACGCAGTAATAGGTCAAAATTTAAATTTTAATTCCAGTATTTCAAAGCCAACGGGCTATGATTACTCATCTAATAGCTCATGGCTTTTAGATACTCCGGAAGGAAGTGCTTCTCAGATTTCCTCAGATGGTTCATTCACTCCCGATAAAAAGGGCTTATACACTATTTCAATTAAAATTAATATTACTGATCCCTTTAACCAAACCAAAGAATATATTTCCGATAAAAAAGCATTTGCCGCCGTCCCGGATAAATTCACCGAAACATTTGAACACAATAATTTGCTGGATAAATTTCAATGGGAAACCTATGGTGATGCAAATTGGGAGATAACGAATGCAAATGCGCAAACAGGATCTTATTCAATTAAAGCGGGAGATGTTTCACATGGTAAATCCTCCACTCTCGCAATAAATATTAATTTGCCTAAAGATACAACTATTGCTTTTGCCGTAAAAGCATTTTCGAATACATCTGCTTCACTTACATTTGATGTTGATAGTATTAATTTTGATCTATGGCAAAAACCCATTGACTGGCAGATTTTTAAATATGAACTCACTGCCGGCGAACATAGGCTAACATGGATCTTTAAAAACAACAATACTGTTAACCCGGCTCAGGTTTGGCTTGATAATATTTTCTTTCCTGCTAATTCTGTTGTTACAAGTATTAATTCTGAAGAACAGATTCCAACAGCATTTAATCTTTATCAAAATTATCCTAATCCTTTTAATCCCACAACAACAATAAAATATTCGATCTCAGCAGGGACACAGCACACTGTGTCCGTACAATTAAAAGTTTATGATATCCTCGGAAGAGACGTGGTTACTCTTGTTAATGAAAACAAATCATCTGGAAACTATGAGGTTGAATTTAACGCAAAGGCTCTTTCAAGCGGAGTTTATTTCTACAAATTGCAAGCAGGTTCTTTTGTTGAAACTAAAAAAATGATTCTTTTACGTTAAGTATTTCGACGAGCAAGAATTCAAACCTATTTCAAACCCCTATGTAGGAATTTCATTAATGAAATTCCTACAACAATAACTGCTTTCAAAGAAATATTTGCCCCCTGCTGTATAAGCAAAAAGACATGGTCTGCTCATCACAAAAACAAATTTATATATCGTGGTTTTATAAATTCTTTTTTATTTTAATTAAGCAAATTTACAAATCAATGAAGCTTTTAATTAAAATATTAATCGGTTTAGTAATTACTGCCCAACTTGCATTCGCGCAGGAAAATAAAAAAGATTCAACTGCCTTCAATCCAAATATGCTTAGTCCTTTTCAGCTTAATCTGCATGAAGACGATTTATATAGACTTGAAGTCTTTGGTTTATATTTAAGTTTGCACAGTAATAACAATCTTCCTATAAATAAAGATCCGAATACTAAATGGCTTTGGACTAAAGCAATTTTATCAAACTTTAACCAATCAAGCGATCAGCAAACGGCAAATTTAAATAATATGCTAAGTCTTCAATATGGACAATTCATAAACGATTCCAAATTCAATCCTTTTAGATATGCCCTTGGAATGGCACAGCTCGGTGCCGTAGGCTATCTTGCGTATAAGCACATTAAAAAATACGGATTTAGATAAAAATCCAGTTCATGTTTCACTGCCTTTAATAAAATCATTTGTTTTTTATTATTCATTCGTGACTGTTTTGTTATAACTGAAAATTAGTTTTCAGGTGTAATAATCAACAAACTAACTAATGGAGTGTTCAATGAAAATTAATAAATATTTATTCGTTGGTGTAATGTCTTTAATTTCATTTTCTGCAATTGCATTTAGCCAAAACAAAGAAATGAAAGACAAAAAAATGGAAAACAAAATGGGCGAGAAAATGATGAAGACCGACCAGATGGACAGAGGCATGAAGAAAGGGGACATGATACACAAAGATATGATGATGAAAATAGACAAAGATGCTGATGGCTTGGCAATAAAAGGATATGATGCTGTTTCCTATTTTACAGATATGAAACCAATGATGGGTAGATCCAGCTATACTTATGATTGGATGGGAGCGAAATGGCAATTCACAAGTGAAAAGAATTTAAATATGTTTAAAGCTAATCCTGAAAAATATGCGCCGCAGTATGGCGGGTATTGTGCTTATGCAGTAAGCAAAAACATGCTCGCCCCGGTTGACCCAACCGCATGGACTGTTGTTGACGGCAAATTATATTTGAACAACAGCGGCAAAGTTCAAAAGCTGTGGAAGAAAGATATTCCAGGGAACATAAAAACTGCCGATAAAAACTGGACAAAGCTTGGAATGGCCGACATTAAAAGCGATATGAAAAAAATGGACAGTATGAAGAAGATGGATAACATGAAATAAATATCCCCCCAACGATAGCTAAAAATGCGAGGTTAAATCAATTAGCTTCGCATTTTTTGTACCGCACATTATATTGCTACCGAGTTGAAGTGAACTAATTTTATTTTTATTATTTTTCATCTTTAAACACAATCAAATAATTAATGCTAAGAGCAAATCCATCTCGACTTATCCCTATTCTTCAAGCTTTGTTTGTCACATTTTTGTGGTCAACTTCATTCATAATTATAAAATGGGGACTGTTAGAAATTCCCCCGTTAACCTTTGCCGGATTGCGTTACTTTCTTGCTTCAATTTGTTTTATCCCATTCTTACTACAGAAGAAATATGTTTCCGAGATTAAAAATTTATCTTCCAATCAATGGAAAAAACTTTTTCTGCTTGGATTAACTTTTTATACTATCACACAAGGGACTCAATTTCTCGGATTGTCATTGCTGCCTTCTGTTACCGTGAGCTTAATATTAAACTTCACACCCATGGTGGTAGCTGTTTTTGGTATAGTTTTAATAAACGAAAAACCAACTAATCTTCAATGGCTCGGTTCATTAATTTTTCTCGTTGGAATATTAATCTATTTTTTCCCCGTGTCGTTAAACTCAAACATGGTTACAGGGGTGATCGTGATGCTTGTTGGAGTTTTGGCAAACGCATTTTCTGCAATTGTGGGAAGAGATATTAATCGCGGTAAAAATATTTCTCCCTTGGTCGTTACATTTATAAGCATGACAATTGGAGCAGTAATTTTATTGATCTTGGGTATTTCAATAAATGGGCTGCCGGCATTAAGTACAAAAGGAGTCTTGTTTTTACTTTGGCTTGCAATTGTTAATACAGCATTTGCTTTTACCTTATGGAATCTTTCTCTTCAATCTCTTTCAGCAATTGAATCAAGTATAATAAATGGAACCATGTTGATTCAAATTGCTGTTTTAGCATGGTTCTTTTTAGACGAACAAATCTCTCCTAAAGAAGGATTTGGTATGGCGGTTGCATTTTGTGGGGCCATCTTGGTTCAAATAAGAAAAATAAAGATGATAAAAAAAGATACTTAAAATAGTTCCTCCTTCCTCAATCATTTTTTCCTATCATAATAACATTATACCGCTTGTCCATTTATTGGTTTTCAAAAATGTTTAATGCGTAAGTTGATTCAAATTCCCAAAAACAAATCATTAAAGGAGAATAGTATGAAGAAAGCGTTTTCTTTTCGTTCAATTTCTTTGTTTGCAATGCTCTTGTGTCTGCTTGTTAGTTTAACTTATGCAAATGAAAATAGTTCAGAAAAAGTTCCTATCACTACAAAATCTAAAGATGCAAAAGCCGAATACTTAAAGGGGCGAGATTTATTTGAGAAGTTAAAATTTACTGATGCAAACCAATTTTTCAAAAAGGCTCATGAGATTGATAATGATTTTGCATTGGCATATTACTATGATGCACTTACAAGCGCAACTGCAAAAAACTTTTTTGACCAATTAAATAAAGCGGATGCTTTAAAAGATAAAGTTTCTGAAGGCGAAAAATTAATAATTCTTTCAACGAAATATGGAAATGGCGGTGATGTTAAAAAGCAGGAAGAAAGCTTAGAAAAATTAGTTAGCTTGTATCCAAAAGATGAGCGTGCGTTAAATTTACTTGGACAATTTAATTTTGGACAGCAAGACTTTCAAGCATGTGTTAAAAATTTAAAAAAGGCATCTACTCTAGCTCCAGAATATACTTCGCCATATAATATGCTCGGATATTCGTATCGGGGTCTTGGTGATTATGCAAATGCTGAAAAGGCATTTCAAAAATATATTAAACTAATTCCGGATGACCCCAATCCTTACGATTCTTATGCTGAATTATTATTAAAGGAAGGGAAATACAATGAATCAATCAAGCAATATGAAAAAGCATTAAGCATTGACCCTCATTTTGTAAATTCTTATTTCGGGATGGCAACCGCCTATAATTATCTAGGAAAACATAAAATAGCAAGAGAAAAACTTGATAAGATGTTAAAAGATGTTGCAAGAAATGACGGCGAAAAAAGAGGTGCAATCTTTACGAAGGTGGTTTCTTATGTTGATGAAGGCGATATGAATAACGCAATGAAAGAAATGCAGAACGAATACGCCGTTGCCGAAAAAATAAATGACGCCGCCGCTATGTCCGCTGACTTAAATTTAATGGGCAATATCCTTTTTGAATCCGGAAAATATGATGAAGCAAATAAAAAGTATGAAGAATCATTGAATAAAATATTGAAGTCAGACCAGTCTGACGCTAATAAAAACAATTCTAAAAGATTCTCTCTTTATAACGACGCAAGAATTGCATTAATGAAGGGCGATATAAAAACCGCTAAAAGCAATTCTAAAGAATTACTTCAAAAAGCCGGGGATGCCAAGAACAACTTCCAGATTTGGCTAGCCCACGAAGTAAACGGAATGATTGCTATGAAAGAAAAGAACTACAAAAAAGCCATCGATGAATTTAAAGCGGCTAACATGCAAAACCCATACACTTATTACAGACTTGCAATGGCCTATGATGCAAGCGGGGACAAAGAAGAAGCACAAAAATATTATAAAGAAGCTGCAAATTTTAATGCGCTTAATAATGTTAATCAGGCTTTCATAAGATTGAAAGCACAAAAAATGATTTCTTCCATGTAAGATTCTTTTCCATAAACCCAGCTTCTTAAAGAAGCTGGGTTTATATTAATCCTTGTCTAAAAAACATTTACTTCACAACTCTCATTATCGGGTAAACTTTTTCTCTTTTATCAAAATAAGGAGAGCGTTGATAAAAGAAATCCAATCTTTCCGCAGCATTATTTCTAAATTCTTCATCAATCCCAACACGGTTATAAAATTCTCGCCAAAGTGATTTTCTTTCCTGCAGCATTTTTTTTGCAATCGGTTCCATTATAAATGGTTCGGCATATTCCTTTCTCTCGAAGAAAGCATTGAAGAAGCCCCAGCGGACAAAGGAATCCTGTGACGCCGGCTCAAGTAAAAATAAAATTACACGCAATGTTTTTTGATTGGTTGAAATAACAAAAGTTCCTTTTTCAACTATCGTTTTTTCTTTTAACTTTTCAAATTCAAAATTAACCGGCAGCCTTCCTTCGTAAGGGCGTGACCAAAATTTTACTTTCGCAAATTTATATTTCTCTACTTGAAATTTTTTCTCCGATTTAAGCACTTCAACGTCGATTCTGTGCAGTTTAATAATTTCTACTATTTCAGAAAATTGTTTTGGAATTAAATATGCTTCAGGAACGTTAACAAAATCAGATATAGTGCTTTTGTTGTAGTTTGGTATAAAAAACTCAACCGGCTTGTCTGTATATTTTAAAATTTTATTTCCCGTAATTTCACTTGATTCCTCAATTGAGCGAAACCCCTTAAATAAAAACTTTTCCGGCTTTTCATGTTCAATAAAATTAATAGGAAACGGTTTTTTATTTTTTAAATATTCTTTAAGAGTATCTTCTTCTGCTTTCTTGTTTAACAATTTCAATTCTTTATAATTTTCATTTAAATAACTAATCGTGTGAGTCATTGTGGATAGTGTTGAAAAGACTCTATTTGCAAAAGTCTTTAAACTATGTGTTTCAACCAAAAGACAGAGTCTGTTATGAAGAAGTGGATAGCCATTTGAAAATCGTGGAAGCGACGGCTGGTCAAATATACCATCCAATATGCTTTCTTCATTTTTAAATTCGATATACGGGGCAGTAAGAAATCCATCCGTTTCAACCTTAGAAATTAATTCTGGATAAAAGCTCTCTTTAACCCAGTTAGATAAATAAGGAGAAACATTTTCATGTTTTCCAATTCCATAAGTTATATGATATTGGTAATCAGCTCCATTTGTAGCGTGATTGTCAATCATAAAGTCCGGCTGCCATTCGTTATAAAATTTCAGCCAGGCTCTCATTTCCGGGGCGTCTGCCTTCGTGTAATCGCGGTTCAAATTTAAATTCAAAGCATTGGTCCGCCAGCCCATTTGTAAAGGGCCTGCCTGGTTTGGACGATTAAATGGACTCAGCCTTTCATGCCCGTCAACATTGAACACCGGAATAATTAATAAAATTATATTTTTAAGCAGATGTTCTTTTTCTTTTGTAATTAAAATCTCGCGAAGCAAAATCATAGAAGCATCTTTTCCTGCTATTTCCCCGGGATGAATTCCATTTTGAATTAGAATAATTGCCTTCCCGCTTTTGGCTGCTTTCGCGGGTGTAAATTCTTTTCCTTTTGTTACAACAATATATTTTATCTCTCTTCCCTGAGGAGAAATTCCCATTGTGAACATTTTTGCAAAGTGCGTTTCATCCGCAAATTTTTGAAAGTATTTTATCGATTCATTATAATCCGGCGATTCACGCTGATTTGTTATTTCGAATTTGGTGAGCCATTTCTTTTTTAATTTCATCGAAACCATATTCTTCCTCATAT
>CAZRMA010000184.1:0-7464 GCA_964600655.1 uncultured Ignavibacteriaceae bacterium | reverse complement strand
CGAAATGACAGTAAGAAAAAAATATCGTGAATTTAAACCTTTATTTAAATATTTTTTGATTTTGTTCATTTTATTTGCCGGTTGTAAAAATCCATTCTCACCAAGTTTTAATTCGAACAATGATTCATCTTCATTTGCAATTTCCGATCTAAAAAAACCTGAAGGTATTTTTCAAAACATCCAATATGCATATACATTTAAAGACACCATAATTTATGGAGAAATGATCAGTGAAGATTTCATTTTTACTTACAGAGATTATGAACAAAATGTTGATGTATCATGGGGAAGAGACAGTGAAATGCGCGCAACATATGGACTATTTCAAAATACGCAGCAAGTGGATTTGATATGGAACAGTATACTACTTTCAACTGTCGATTCTTTAACAGCCACATATGTTAGGGGATATAATCTGACGGTCACTTTTAATCCGACTGATATTCAAAGGTACGACGGAAGGGTAAATCTTTCTTTAAGAAAAAATATTAATACACAAAAATGGGCTATAGTTAAATGGGTAGACGAATCAAACTTTTAATAATTAAATAGAATTTTTATGATTTATTTTTGGTTAAAAGAATCTTTCAAACTTATCGGCAGGGCAAAAGGTTCATTTTTCATTTCATTAATCTCCATGACTATTTCTGTTTTTCTAATAATTACTTCAATAGTTCTAATTAGAATTTCTGATGTACTGCAAAGCGGGATTAAAGAGAGCGTTACCATAAATGTTTTTCTTAATGATTCAATAACTAAAAATGAATTGAAGCAATTTGAAGATAAATTAAAAGGAGAAGATTTTACAAAAGAGGTAAATTTCATCAGCAAAGAACAAGCTGCAGATAATTTCATAAAAGAAACAGGCGAAGATTTCAGAAAAATTTTAGATTACAACCCGCTACCGGCTTCATTTTTAGTTTCATTAAAAGAAAATTTTGTTAATAAAAATTCTTTACAGGTTGTTATAAATAAACTTCAAAAATATCCGAATGTTGATGAAGTGGTTTTTCAGGATAAATTTGTTTACACACTTCTTTCTTATATCGATAATATTAAAAAGTATATTTTTATTTTTACAGGAATTTTATTCTTCATTTCAATTTACATTGTGTACAGTACGGTAAAACTGATAACAAATTCGAAATATGAAGAAATGGAGACCATGAAATTAGTTGGGGCAAAGCTATCAACTATTAAAGCGCCAGTAATTTTAAATTCAATTTATATTGGATTTTTTGCCGGAATAATTTCCACTGCTATTTTTTGGGCACTCATTTATTATATCAACAACAGCATATTATTAAATTTTTTCATCGATAAAAATTTAATTTATTACGTTGCCGCTCTACTTTTAGTAGGACCATTAATATCAGCTAGTATCAGTATTTTTACACTGAGAAAAATCTCTTTAAAGATTTGATGTAATTTTATTATTATTTAATTTTTAGCGTTTAAATAAATAATTACTGCTAAAGTTGGAAAACAATTAAACATAATATGCCATTCAAAATTATTCTTTCAATTATTACGCTTTCGATTCTAAGTTCAGCTTTTGCTCAAATAGTGCCAGATTATGAAGAAAGATCTTTTTCCAACATTTCAGATTCATTAAAAAGTGAGATGCTGAGTTATGGAAGTTCCAGCGGAAGTGTTAACCCGGATGAATATGTAGTTGGAGCCGGAGATAGATTTTTTGTATCTATCAGCGGGTTTAGTGATTTTAATTACAATTTAATTCTAAATCAGGATGATCAAATTTTTATCCCGAAAGTAGGCGGTGTAGATTTAAAGAAAAAAACATTAACCGAAGCAAAAAGCATAATTAAAAAATCAATAATGCAATATTTTAAAGATGTTGAAGTTTTTATTTCTTTAGTTGATTTCAGAAAAATAAAAGTTTCACTTTTGGGTGATGTAAATAAATCCTCTTCATACATACTTTCTGCCAATTCAAGATTAATGGATTTAATAGTCAAATCATTCGGCCTTGCCAAAACATCAAATTACAGAAATATTAAAATTATTAGCCGCGACAATTCTGAAAAATATTATGACTTTCTTTCTTTCTTAAGATTTGGAGATAAAAAAAATAATCCGCTATTAAATGATGATGATATTGTTATTGTAGATAAAGTTGATAAAATCGTTTTAATAAACGGACGAGTGAAGTATCCCGGAGCTTATGAATTTATTGATGGAGAGGCCGCAGCAAATCTTATTGATATTGCCGGTGGAATTTTATCCAAAGCCAGAACGGATTCGATTGAGCTTGTTAGATTTGATGATGAAGGTAAAGATCAAATTAGCGAGTATTATTCGTATGACGAAATAACTAAGAATAAAATACTATTAAAAAACAGAGATAATATATTAGTAAGAGAAATACCTGATTACCTTGAAGATAAATATGTTAGAATAGATGGATATGTTAAATACCCCGGCTATTATAAAATAATTGAAAATAAAACTACATTAAGTGAAATAATTGCCGAAGCAGGCGGTTTCAGAAAAGAAGCATCTTTAACAGATGCGGTGTTGAAAAGAAACGTTGCTGATACTGAAATTGATCCGGAATATGAAAGATTAAAAAATACTAAACGTGCTGATATGACTGATGATGAGTACACATATCTTAAAGCCAAATCACGGCAAAAAGTTGGTAAAGTAGTAGTCGATTTTGTTAAGTTATTTAAAGATCAAGATATATCTGAAGATGTGGTTCTTAAAAGAAGTGATGAAATAAAAGTACCTGAAAAAATAAATTACGTAATTATGCTTGGCCAGGTAATAAATCCCGGAAATATTATTTACAATAGAGATTATAAGGTTGATGATTATATCCGTCTTGCAGGCGGATTCGGCTGGCGGGCCCTGGAAGGTGATGTGAGAATTATCAGGGCAAATACCGGCGAATGGATAGATGCAGACGATGTTGATGTTATTAAACCCGGTGATACAATTTGGATTCCTGAAGATTTGCCAGGTCCAAAGTTTTGGGATGTATTCACATCATCGTTACAAGTTTTAGGTCAAGTGGCTGCAGTTATTGCGGCGACAGTTGCAGTTATCGTGGCTACAAGGTGAAAGTTTGAGCTATCATCAAATAATTAATATTATCATTTTTAATCGGAGAATCATCCTAAGAGTCACCATATTCTCCGCTATACTTTTATTTCTTCTTTTGTATTTTGTTTATCCTGTAACTTATAAAGCCGAAGCAACATTGCTTCCGCCAAGTGACGAATCAAATTCGAACAATCTTAGTGCGATCTTAAGCGGTTCCAGCTTTACAAATATGCTGGGAGGTAACTCATCTGCAAACTCGCAACTTTATATGGAAGTATTAAAAAGCCGCTCAGCTTCCGAATATGTTGTACGAAAAGATAATTTATTCGATTATCTCGATTCCAAAAATATTTATAATGCTGCAGATAAATTAAGCAAAAAATTAAATGTTGAAGTTACCAAAGAAGGGATAATCAAATTAAGCTTAGATGTAAAAACTAAATTTATTCCTATGCTTTTTGATGATAGAGATTCAGTTAAAAAGTTTGCTGCTAAAATTACAAACTCGTTTGTTACGGCATTGGATCAACTTAATAAACAAAAATTGTCTTCCAAAGCAAAAAGAGCTAGAGAATATATAGAGTCTCAAATAGTTATTACAAGAGCGAGTCTGGATTCAGTGGAAAATGCTCTTTCCAATTTTCAAAAGAAGAATAAAACTTTTGCACTGCCTGAACAGGTAAGTGCATCAATTGATGCTGCTGCTAAAATAAAATCTGAAATTACTAAAACTGAAATAGAAATTGGGATGCTTAAACAAAATTTACGTGCAGATAATAAAGCAATTTTATCTCTTCAAAGTAAATTGTCGGAGCTGAGACAGCAATTCAACAAAATGGAAATGGGGAGTGCAGATTACCTGCTGGCTTTTAAAGATGTGCCTGCTTTAGGAAAAGAATTAACAGAGCTTCTTCGTGAAGTTAAAATTCAAAATGAAGTGTACCAGGTTTTACAACAGCAGTATTACCAGGAATTGATTCAGGAACAGAAAGACATTCCAACAATAGAAGTTCTTGATGAAGCGATTCCTCCGCTTAAAGCCTCTGCCCCAAGAGTTGTTTTTTCAACTGTACTGGGAGCAATATTTGTTTTTTTACTGATGTCCTTAATTTTTGTTTATAGTGAACAAAAGATTATAAAAGTTAATTAAATGGAAAGGATTTATTTTGTATAAACCAACGGCAGTAGTTACCGGCGGTGCTGGATTTTTAGGGTCCCATCTTTGCGACAAGCTTTTAGCAGAAGGATGTAAAGTAATTTGCATTGATAATTTGCTGACCGGTAATATGGAGAACATTGCACATCTTTTTACTAATGAAGATTTCAAATTTATTAAGCACGATGTAACTAATTATATTTATGTTCCGGGAAGGATAGATTACATTCTCCATTTTGCTTCTCCTGCCAGCCCGATTGATTATTTAAAATTTCCCATTCAAACATTAAAAGTTGGATCGCTCGGGACACATAAAGCACTAGGTTTGGCAAAGGAAAAGAAGGCTAGGTTTCTATTAGCCTCAACATCCGAAGTCTATGGTGATCCGGCAATTCATCCGCAGAGTGAAGATTATTGGGGAAATGTAAACCCAATAGGCCCGCGTGGTGTTTATGATGAAGCAAAAAGATTTGCTGAAGCCATAACTATGGCGTACCACCGCTATCATGGAGTTGAGACAAGAATAGTAAGAATATTTAATACTTATGGTCCGCGAATGAGATTGGATGATGGTAGAGCTTTGCCGGCATTCGTAGGGCAAGCACTGCGCGGAGAAGATATAACAGTTTTTGGTGATGGTTCACAAACCAGGAGTTTTTGTTTTGTTTCAGATCTTGTAGCGGGAATTTATAAATTATTAGTATCTAATGAAGTTGAACCTGTAAATATCGGTAACCCGGCAGAGATTACAATTAAACAATTTGCTAAAGAAGTACTTAAAATTACAGGCAGCAAAAGTAAAATAATTTTTACAGAACTTCCGGAAGACGACCCGAAAGTACGGCAGCCGAACATTTCAAAGGCAAATAAAATTCTCGGTTGGAAACCAAAAGTAGACCGCAGTGCAGGATTGAAAATTACAATAGATTATTTCAAGAAATCCGTAAAATTTTAACTGACTTTTAATGTCAAAAAAGTTTACCTCAACAATTGCCGGCGCTTCTATATTAATTACCGGCGTAGGATTAATTAGCAGGGGTTTTGGTTTTATAAGGGAGGTAGTCTATGCAAATAATTTTGGGCTGCAGGCAAATTTTGACGTTTATCTAATCGGGGCGGTTATCCCGGTTCTCCTTAATACTTCAGTAATTTATCTTTCGCAAAATTATTTCATTCCTGTTTATCATAAAAAACTTTCTGAAAATAAAGAGAGTGCAAGAAAATTTTTCAATGATAGCTTTTGGTTATTCGTACTTTCTTCAATTATTATTTCGTTAATTCTTTATTTATTATCTCCTTATTTAATTAAAGCTTACTTTTCTAAAAATAACCACGAACTTTATTTAATTGCATTAAAAGTATTCCAAATATTTTTAATAACACTCCCTTTTAATGCTGGCTTTTCAATATTAGCATCTTACTCACAAGCCGAATTTAATTTTAAAGCTCCGGCAATATCAACATTATTCCAGAATATAATAATTATAACCCTGGTTTTATTATTCTCTAGTTCCATAGGAATATTTACCATTCCTTTTGGATACCTATTCGGTACTGCCGCACAATTTATTTATTTATTTATGGGTATACGAAAGAGAGATAAAGATTTATTTAAAGGAATTAATTTTAAACTGAAAGAATTAGGATTTGCCAATAGCATTTTAATATTGACAATTTTTGTTGAAGTTATTAATCAATTTTATGTTTTAATCGATAGATACTTCTACGGAAGCGTTGATACAGGTGGAATTGCTGCTTTAAATTATGCCTTTGTGCTTTATTCTTTACCAATAACACTATTCTCCATTGCACTATCAACTGCAATCTTTCCAAAATTTAGTCAATCTTTTACTTCAAATGATCATGCAGGTTTGCAGATGCAATTTTCAAATGGAATAAAAGTTAATCTTTTCCTTTTTATCCCAATAACGTTTGTATTTATTTATTTCGGAAATCCGATATTAAAATTGTTGTACCAAAGAGGTCTATTTTCTGAGAATGATACCTATATGACATTTAAGATTTTAAGAATTTATTCAATCAGCATTATTTTCTTTTCTTCATACGCTATTATAAATAAAATAATATACGGAGCCGGATTAATAAAAAACCTTCTTTATATTTCTATAATTATACTTGTGATAAAAATCATTTTAAATATATTGCTAGTCGCGAAATTTAAGCAGGAAGGTTTGGCGTTATCCTCTTCTATATGTTACATACTCCTAAGTGTGAGTTGTTTTTTATTAGCAGTTACAAAGTTACAATTAAAAAGAGGGTTGGAATTTTTAACCACTATTTTATTTTATTCTTTTAATGGATTGATTGCATTCTTAATATTATCCATAATTAAACCTTTTCTAAATTATACTTCGCTAATTAATTTTGTTATTGCAATTTCAATTTTCTCAATTACATATATTTTAAATTTAACAATTCTAAAACCCTATGAGTATCTAATCTTTCGTGATATTTTAATAAAGGCTGTTAAAAAATAAAAATTTTATTTAAGCTTCTTTAAAACTACTTCTATAGAAAATTCTCCATTGCTATGAAGTTCCGGATCAGAAACAGTGTGACCTTCATTGCATTCTTTTGCGTAAATAATTTCATAGTTATTTAAATTTCTTTTAATCAAGGGAATAATTCCAATTGTATCTGGGGCTTCATCATTATCAAGTAAAAAAAATGCTGTGTGGTTTGGATTAAATCTGGAAGGTAAAGTTTTTTTCTTTTCATAAAGATCGCGATGAGGTATGTAAATAATTAAATAGCCTCCTTTTTTTAACACGCGATACCAATTTTTTAAAGCTACTGCATGATCTTGCATATGTTCAAGCGTGTGAGATGAATAAACAAAATCAAATTGCTCGTCATTAAGCCCTTTCAAATATTGCGCATCGCCATGTTCAAAATCCCAGCCTTTTGCATTCGGCACAACTAAATCACCACCAAATCCAATATCCAATCCGCTGCCTTGCAAGTATTTTTCAAAAAAGTTTTCCTGTTCTCTTCTTTTTCTTGCTTTTGAAGATTCCCCGGGAACAAAAGGCCTTTTGCTGTTTAAATATTTATTTTTTAAGTAGGAGTGATAAATATTTGCTCCAAAATTCCAAATCGGTTTAGGAGTCGCTTTATTTATGTAAGAAAGAATAATCATGAATTAATTACAATTTGTTTTAAATAATTACAAAATTATTCAGCTATTTTATCTCTGTTAAAATTTTTATTTAAAAATT
>CAZRMA010000183.1:0-7509 GCA_964600655.1 uncultured Ignavibacteriaceae bacterium | reverse complement strand
ATTAATGAAACTCCACCAAGTGTAAATGAGACTGGAAAACCTAAAAGCAGAAATATTAGTACCGTGAAAAAAAATATAATCGGCAATAGCTCTGTCATTTATTCTCTACTAAATTGTTATGATTTTTTATTTCAAGAAATGATTTGAATGCAAGGGATATTCCCTGTAAAAATAAAAATATAAATGATATGGGAATAAATGATTTGAGTATATATCTTGCCGGCAATCCACCCGCGTCAGGAGATGTTTCTTTAAATTGAAATGAAGTAATAACAAAATTTTGTGAAGAATAAATAACTAAAACACAAAATGGAATCAAAAATAAAATGGCTCCCAAAAAATTCACCCAGGCTTTTTGTTTTTCTGAAAATCTTGAATAAAAGACATCAACGCGCACGTGGTCGTCAGTTATCAAAGTATAAGAAGCGGCCATTAAAAATATGGCTGAAAAAATATGCCATTCCAATTCCTGCAATGCCACGCTGCTTTCATTTAGAACGTATCTTGTAAAAACATCAAAGCAGGTAATTAAAACAAGCAGCAATGTTAACCATGAAGTGTAATAACCTAATTTTGAATTAAGCTTATCAATAAATTTTATGTAACTTTTAATGAATGTCATATAATATTAAAAAGCATTTTCATAGTGTTCTATCAAAGGTTTTTTATTTTGACGGAATAAAATTGCAACCACATCCATTCTAAAATCTATATCCTCAGGGACATTTTCATAAATATACGCTGATGCTATCCTTCTCAACTGCCCCATTTTATTTTTAGTAACTGCATATTCGGGTTCGCCAAATTCTAAATTTTTTCTAGATTTAACTTCAACGAATACCAAATATTTTTTATCAGGAGTTTTTGCAATTATATCAATCTCACCTTTACCAAAACGGTAATTCCTTTCAACAATTTCGTACCCTTTTTCAACTAACAATTCAGCGGCAATCTCTTCACCTTTATCGCCAATTTCTTTTGAGGACTGAGACATAAATTATCTTTCAACTTTTAGAAAATCTTACAAATTATTCACAAAAAAGAATTCTAAATATTCAATTTGAATCATTTTCATTCAGCATTAATTTATACATGGATTCTTCTGATAAAATATTTTTTAAAAATGTTTTTCTATGAAATCTCGATGGTCCGTATAATTTAATTGCTTCAATGTGCTGCCTGGTTGGATAGCCTTTATTTCTCGACCATAAATATTGAGGGAATCTCGGACAAAGCCTTTTCATTATTCTGTCGCGTGCAACTTTAGCAAGAATAGAAGCCGCCGCAATTGAAAAAGATTTCGCATCACCCTTGATTATAGGAATTGCTTGCACTTTATGTGCAAAAGATTTGTTGCCATCAACTAAAATAATATCCGGTTGAGCTGAAAGTCTGTTGATAGAAGTTTTCATAGCAAGAAGTGAAGCTTGAAGAATATTGATTCTGTCAATCTCTTTGTGAGAGATTACAGTTACTGAACAAGCAAGTGCTTTAGATAAAATAATTGGGACTAACTCTTCCCTTTCTTTCTCGGTTAATTGTTTCGAATCATTAACTCCATCTATAAAAATATCAGAACTGAAAATTACAGCGGCTGCAACTACCGGGCCTGCGAGGGGTCCTCTGCCGGCTTCATCAGTGCCAGCTAATAATTTAATTTCTTTAGTTAAAAATGAATTGTCAAATTTTTTCATTTACCAAGAAAGATTGCAGTTAATCCAAAAATCATGTCTAATTTTAAAATAAAACTTAACTTATTCAAGTTTGGAGATAAATCATCTTCAAATAAGGATTTAAGAACATAAACTAATATAGGATTAACAATTACCATCACAAATAAAAAATACTCGATTTTATATTGAACGGTAATAAAAGGATAAAAAGTGCAAAGGATTAATAGAGATGAAATTATTAATACATAATGCTTCGTTTTATGAACGCCGAATTTTATTGGAAGAGTTTTTATTCCCAATTTATCATCGCCGGGAATATCTTCAATATCTTTTATCAGTTCACGAATTAGAGTAATCAGAAAGGCAAAGACAGCAGGAATAATCGCATATATATAATTATCAACCGCAATTCCACCAAAAATAAATGCAAACCCCGCAAGAAATGAAACAGTGATATTTCCAATTAACACTATGTTTTTAAGTTTGAAAGAATAAAGAAATAATATTGTTTGAGTTATTACAACAATTAAAAATGCTTCGAAATTAATTTGAAAAGAAATTACGACTGAAAGGAATACTAATGTTAAATAAAAATTTAATGCCGATCTAATTGATATTTTTTTTGAAGGCAGCGGCCTTTCAGGACGATTTATTTTATCGATTTCAATGTCAAAATAATCATTAATTATATTGCCTGAGGCAGCAGTAAATCCTCCGGTTATCGCTGCCATGAAAATATTTAATTTTGAATAACTTCCATCAATTGAGATTATTGCGGCAACAATTATCACAGAAATTGTAATGATTACATTTAATGGCCTTATTATTTGAATGTATGGATTTTTATTTAACATAAGATCATATTTACAGATATTTTTTCAGATGCTGAAACAAGTTCAGCATAAAACAATTTATGACTAAAATTCATTTATCAAACCGAAATGGATTTTACCGTTAGAAAAAGAATCGCCTTCACCAAGGGCAAAACTTACACCCAAAACTCCAAGACCCGTTTGCAAATTCAAACCTATTCCGTATCCGTATTTGAAATCTTCCTGCTTTAATATATTTCTTTTCTCATCCGCATTTCTCAAATAATATCCGGTATCCAAAAATACGAACGCAAAAGTTCTTTGAGTTAATAAAAATCTATACTCCAAATTACTCCAAAATATTCGCGAACCTAAAAATTGATTTTCACGGTATCCGCGTAAGGTTGTGGTACCGCCTAATCTAAATAAATCACTTTCTTCAAAAAAGGGCCCGCGTAATTCTCTTCCATTTAAACTCAAAGCAACAATTTGACGATTGAACAATTCATAAAATGTAGAAAGGCTTACACTGATTCTCTGCAAATTTATTTTTGTTTCCAAATCATCGGCAATATATTCAAGCGGACCATAAATAGATTTACGGCTAAAAGAATACGAATTTATAAAAAGTAACCCGTGTGTTGGAGCATAAGGA
Source organism: uncultured Ignavibacteriaceae bacterium (assembly GCA_964600655.1). Lineage (GTDB taxonomy): Bacteria > Bacteroidota > Ignavibacteria > Ignavibacteriales > Ignavibacteriaceae > CAVSWT01. Next base: position 4,369 of record CAZRMA010000183.1, on the reverse strand, counting down.
TCATCACGGGTATCAATTTTTAAATTTACCCCGGTGCTAAACGAGGTTGAGTTGTAAACTGTAAAAACAGAGTTCATATTTTCAGTTGGAATTGTGGATTCTGAGGCAATGGTTACTGCAGTTGAAATATCCTGAGTCGCTAAAAATTCCAGGGCACCTTCAATGGTTCTTTGTACATACGAACTATCCTGCTTTCGTTGAAATAACGCACCATTTAGATTAAACGGATAACCAAAAAGCCAGGGCTCTAAATACTTTAAGTCCAATTCCTGTGAGTTGCGATTAATCTGCTGCCATCTTATTGCAGCAGCTCTTCCTGTTCCAAACAAATTTCTTAAGCTAATGTTCACCAGTCCGGTTATATAACCTTTCTCTCCTTGAATAGCAGGAGGTATGTAACCTATTATTCCATCAAAATTATTTGTTTGCTTTTCTTTTACATTAATTAATAGAACTCCTTCATGTTTAGAATTGAAATAAAATTTAGGCGTACCAACAGATTCAAAAAATCGAAGCTTATTTAGTTTAGATGGAATTTCATCAATCATTTTTTGTGAATACAGTTCACCTTTTTCAAGTCTAAGCTCACGTGTTATAACATATGGCTTGGTTGTAATATTGCCTATAATTTCTATTTTATCCACTTTACTTAATAACTGCTTGTCCAGGCTCAAATGTAAGTCAACATAATTTTCGTTATCAGTAGAATCATAATAAAAATAGGTTGAGTTAATTGTTATTTTTGAAAAAGGATAACCTTCGTTTTCCAGCAGTGTTAAAACATTATTAATATAATTTTCAATTTCGAACTTATCAAAGATTTGTCCTTTCAAATCTTGAAACTTCTTTTCGACCTCATTTCCAAAGGCTGAATCTTTTTTGCTGAAATAAATTTTGTGAACATAGGTTGGATCGCCTTCATCAATATCTATATCTAAATTTATTTTTTGAGAATCGTTTTGAGAGATTGACTCAATCACATTAAGATGACCATGCAAATATCCATGATATCCTAAATTTAATTTTACTTTATTTTTCACCGAATCAATGAGGCCGAGATAAACACTCATACCTTCGCTAAGTTCAGCCCAGGATGAAATTTCTTGTACACTAAATGCATTGTTTCCATTTATATTTATAGATTCAATTATTTGCGAATGTAAAGAAGAAATGACAATCAGAATGAAGATGGATATTTTTTTAATAAGCCGAGGCATTACTAGATTTCATTTGTTTCCCGACAGAAAATAATTTGGGATTTAAACTAAAATTTTTTATTTCATCAAAATTAATATTACATACTTCAAATTTCGATGCATTTAGTATTCCTATTTTAGCAGAAAATAAAACGGTTTCTTCAAAAGTTAGATTATTATGCCAGCCATAAGCAACTCCGGCAACAAATGCATCTCCACTTCCAGTTGGATCTGCAGCCTGAATTACAGGATTTTCAATTTTAAAATGAAAATCAAAATTAGATGCAAAAACCGGTTTTGCTCCGTCAGTAAGATATGCTTGTTTAATTCCCTTTGTATACAAATGATCTAAAAAGTCAAATTTACTTTTTTCATCTTCCAGTTTAATTCCAAGTGAATTTTCTATCTCTAAAATATTATTATGAATAATAGTAGGTGCTTCTTCCAAGCATTCACGAAAATGATTGCCGTAAGTATCGCAGATTGAAATTTTATCCAATTTATTTGCGATATTTATTCCGAAAGGAAAAATTGAATTTGCTTCTTCACAAGGTGAACTGCCTGAAAAGATTACTATCTCACAGGTTTCGATCATTTTTACAAGCTTCGATTTGAATTCCTCAACTTCGTATTTTAATACATTCGTATTTTTTGAAAAGCATGTGGTGAGTGAATTTTTATTCTTATCAACAATTATTACTGCTTCGCGTGTTTCATTTTTAGTTTTAATTGAAGATAATTTTATGCCTTCATTTTCAATAACGCTTTTTAAAATTTTTCCGTTCGTTCCTCCTAAAAAAGTAAGCGCAAGATTATCTATATTTAAATGATTTAATTGCCGACTAACATTTATTCCTTTTCCCCCGGCTTTTTTTTCTTCGAAGCCGTTTCTATTTTCTTCTCCAAAATTTATTTTGTTATAACTAAATCTTCTTTCAAGCAAAGGGTTTAATGTTACGGTAAGTATCATCGCATTTTGAAATTAAATGTATTGGAAGCTGCTAAGAATGATCAATATATTTTAAAAAAAATTATTGTCTGTATCTATAAAAATCACCGTACATGGGAGTTATTAATCTGTAATCGCCGAAGCCTGTTTCATCAACAAAAACAAAATCTTTACTTAAATTATAATATTGCCAAATTTCGTAAGGTTTGGAATCATATTCAAAAGGATGTCTATCCACATTATTCGGCGGCCCTAAAATTATAAACACCATTCCCCTATCGGATTTCCAGCCTTCGACATAGTGACTAAAATTTTCATTTGTATAAGCGACTCGTCTATAATATTCATCCCTTACTTCGTTCTCTTCGGTATTCGGTGTTGGATCTTTTTTCTTCCAGAATGCGAGATATAATTTAACTTTTTCATCTTTAGTTTTAGCATCTTCCATCTCCGAAACTTCGCTGCCCGAAGCAATGTAAACTAATTGTGCAATGGCTTTATCTAAATCTCTTACACTGTTTGGAATACCAATCCATCTAGACAAAAACGGTTTTGCTGCAGCTGCAATTATTTTACCTTGTTGATTTTCAAGACTAACATCAAGCTCGTAGTTACCTAAACTTAAATCGACGTTTTTTATTTTAGTAAAAACCTGAGTACTAGTTGAATCTAATATTTTAGTTTCAGTAGAGTCAAATAATACATCCTTTTTATCTTTTATTATATAAGTTATTTTGAATTTGTCAGCAGAATCAGTATAAATTTCAAAGAAGAACGACATTCCGTCGTTTTGTGCCATAACATTTCTAGAAACATTTGGAAGGATTTTTTTATTTCCGTCGGTTACTGTTTCTTTTGAAATTAACATTACATCACTTATCGCAGGAAGCTTTGAAAAGTCCCTAACGATTACCTTATTTTCATACTTGTACTCATTTCTAGAGTCCTGATCCTCTACAATTGATCGGATCAAATATTTCCCTGGCGCAAGTTCGAAAGAACGTAGGCTTATGTTATAGTTGTCTTTTGAAATTGTCTGCTCAAATTTTGGAGAATGTAATTTTTCTGTCCATGATTTTTCAACCAACAAAGTGTTTTTATCTTCGTCAAAAACTGAAATTGTGATATTGTAATTTGCCACAAATTCATTTTCCGATTTTACAAACTGAATTATTTTATAAGGAACTTGTACAAAAACATCCAGCCTAGTTTTATTAGTCTGCTTGCTTTTGAAATTAAGAAATTCAACGTAATATTTTGATTCGCCAACGTATGCACCTGACTGAGCTGCATTTTCAACTTGAGATTCAGCAATAGAAATGAAAATAAAAAATATGCACAGTAATGTAAGTTTCATTGATTTTCCCTCCCGGGATTAATTATCTTTCCGAAGAGATCATATTCGTTAAAATCGAACACCTTAACAGTATAAAAATTTCCAATGACAATTTCACTATCTATTTTGGGAATTAAAATTTCTCCGTCAACTTCAGGCGCATCTCTGTAAGAACGGCCGATATAATAATCGCCTTCCAATCCATCTATTAAAACTTGTAAATTGTTATTTAAAAATTGTTCATTTTTTTGTAATGAAATATTCTTTTGAATTTCCATTAATGTTTCTTTCCTATATTTTTTTTCATCCTCTGAAATCGGATCGCCTAAAATGAAGCTTGAAGTATTTTCTTCAACAGAGAAAGTGAAAACACCAATTCTATCGAATTTAATTTCTTCGACAAATTTACAAAGCTGTTTAAAGTGCTCATCTTTTTCTGCCGGATAACCTGTTATGAAAGTAGTACGAATCGTAAGATCTGGAATTTTTTTCTTTAATTTATAAATCAAATCGTAAGTTCGTTTTGTAGTAACACCGCGCCGCATTGATTTCAAAACATCATCTGCAATATGCTGCAAAGGAAGATCAACATATTTACAAATTTTCGGATTTGAAGCAATGGTATCAATTAATTCATCCGGGAATTTTGAGGGATAAGCATACATTAATCTTATCCATTCTATTCCTTCAATTTCACTTAATCTGTTCAACAGTTCACTGATATTTCTTTTTCCATAAATATCAAACCCGTAATCTGTGCTATCCTGAGCTATAATAATTAATTCTTTGGTATTATTTTTTGCAAGGAATTCAGCTTCTTTAACTAGCTCATCTATTGGTTTTGAATGATGTTTGCCGCGCATGATTGGAATTGCACAAAACGAACAT
>CAZRMA010000182.1:0-7519 GCA_964600655.1 uncultured Ignavibacteriaceae bacterium | reverse complement strand
TACCCATTCACTCTTTTATGAGTAATTTATTATAATATGGATCAATTGATAGTCTTAAAATAATCAATTTCTATAAATAAGCCGAACTTTTTTACTCTCTCACCTCATAATGCGGAAGATCATAAAAATTCTGGTCCTTCAAATCAAAATTCCCATTCCAGTCACCGCCCCAGCGGATACTAATTCCCATTTTTTGAGCAATGCCTCTGACATAACCGCCGAAATGATAAAACCTATGAAGATCATTCCAGTTGATAGGGTAGGGGGCAACATCAACAGCCCGGCTCGGTAGCGCATTATGTTTACTGTGCGGAAAATGCAAGGTAGTCCACCCTTTTTTGAATGCAGCTTCCTGATCTTCCTTTGACCTGGTACCGCAAAGAATTGTACAGTCGTAATGCTTCACAACTTCATTAAATAAATCCTGCAGCCTTTTATCTGCAGTCGCTAAATTTGCTAATGATTTATGAGAGAACTTCGGCATATTATATCTCCTTTTTTTAATCCTCAGATATCCCTGCCAACCCTAATTTCATTAATCCGGCCTAAAATTTTTGTTACTGTTTTTTTATTCCGGCCTGAAATAAATCGCGTTTAGAAATTTGATAAGCTGAACGTTTAACAGAAAAATATGTTTGAGGAGCCTTTAGGTGACGAGTTATTTTTCTGTAGTGGAGCGCGTCAAATTTTAGCGATTTATTCCCAGCCTTGATCTTTTGCTTCTTTTCTATCAAGAGAAAAGAAGGATTAACTTTGATTCTTTATCCTTGTAATCTTCTCATTCCAGCGACTTCCGAAATAAAAAGAGAAAACCAGCGCACCCCATATTTTCAAAATTTCAGTATATGATGGATCTATTTTTATCTGGTAGATATTCAGCGCTACGATCAAACCCAGCAACCCCAGAATAAATATCAGCGTCATTGGCCTTATATTTTTTGACAGCCAGCTGTCTGAAGTCATATCAGACTGGAGCCTTTTAGTTAATTCCTCCTGTTCCTTTGCCTGGTGATCCAGTACACCAAGTACAAACTGGCTTACCTTTTCCTGGATGTCATTTTTCAGCTTTAATTTTTCTTCGTCAGTTGTGGAAATTTGGTCAATCGCATTCCCGACAGCAGTTATTAAAGAGGTTGCACTGCCTGAAATAAAACTTCCAATTCCGCCGATTATATCCTTTAATCCCATTATTTTACTCCATTAATTATTTGCATTATTCCAATATTTTTTTAATTTATTATCAGACCTTTCATCAGGGTTCTCCCCTGCTCGGATGATCTAAGGGTCTAAGCCCTCCTTCGCCAGAAGGAAGGGCTTTTTTTTGATCTCTTCGAAAAGAATTTTTATCAATCATTTCACTATAAGACTTATTAAATAATAATTTTATATTGTTTTTTTTCTGTCCTTAATAATTTGACTATAATTATTATTCGCGCCTTAAAAGAATTTGCATTTAACCCGGCCTGAAATAAATCGCGTTAAAAAATTTGATAAGCGAAACGCTAAACATCAAAATATGTCTGACGAACGCGCCAGCGTGGGGAGTTGTTTTGATGTAGTGTAGCGAATCAAATTTTAGCAATTTATTTCTAGCCTTGATTTTTTGTGTCCTGGCGCCTGTCCCGCATCTGCGGGATATCAAGACAAAAGGACATTAACTTTATTTCAAATAATCCTGTTCACTCAAAAGCTCCTTAAACTTCTTATCATACGCTTCACCGAAACCGTTTTTGGATTCTGTCTTGATCGCGTGTATCAAAGATTCCTGCCTGATCTCAAACAGCTTTAATTTTCTGAATATTTTAAAAGTTATTTTGGTCAGCAGAGCAAATCCGCCTATCTGCAAAAACAAAGAAAGAAAATTCAGGTCAAGATTCTCCATTAACTATTTCCTCTTTTGATTTTAGTTTGAAGTCCTCATCCGTGAGATTATATCTTTTCTTGTAATAGGCTTTTGTGAACTCAACTCCCATATCCTTCAGCATTTTATCACGGCCGACAGTCGTTTCAATTACCTTTTCTTTTTTCTTCAACTTTAACTTTGGCACATCAGCCTGATTAAACCCATAGTTAAGTTCATACCAGTACATCAAAACTTTATTGAGCGCCAACTCCACAATTTTCTTATCGCTTACGCCGATAAACTCGAGCATCTCTCTGTGGATGTCAGCAATTTTATAACTTCCGCTTTTAGCCACGTCGATCGTCAGCGTTTCGGTCAGGATTGCCTTCGATATTTCATCATTGTAGAAATCGATTATGTTTTTATAGATTTGTCCAATCTCATACTTCGGATTTTCCTTGAAATCCAGGGGAGTATCGGTCGGCAGCAATCCGCCCTGGTTCTCAATTATATCTTCAATTTCATTTAATAGATTTTGCTTCTCTCCATCTGTAGCACCTGGTCCATAATATGATACCAAATATGGCATACCATATTTTTCTATCATTCTCTGCCAGAAATCCCTGGTAGCAAGTTTAAGCGTAACCGGCCAGTAAACTTTTGATAAAAGTTTCTCTCCGTATGGATTAGTGTATGTTGGATTGTGCTGCGAAATAATGAATTTATATTCGGGCAGGGGAGAGCCTTCTTCAAAAAGATAGTACCCGCTTTGTTTTTTTCTCAATAGCAGTTCATTTTGTCTATTATAGATAAACCATTCCTGCGGTTTCCCGGTCAAATCCACGGGCACAATTTTATCTTTTGCAATTTCCCATTTGATCTCTGATACCTGGAAACCGTAATAGACTGCATCTAAAATTTCAGACGCAATTTTCTTCAAATCCAGGTTGCTGATAATTTCTAACGCTTCTTTTTTTACTTTTAGATCTCGAATGTTCTCAACTTCCCAGCCCATCTGCAGCACCTGGTTTTTTCTCTGTTGTATTGCAGCTGACAGGTGAGGATCCACAAGCAGGTCACGGAATACTGAATAATCATATCCGTTCTCGCTCAAAATTTTATCCGGATCAGGTAAATTGCTGAAGAAAAAATTTTCTTTCTGGAAGTTATTTCTCTCTGCAATTTGCCTTAAAAGATAACTCTTAATCTCTTTATTCATTTTTAATTTCCTTGCGTTTAATCCATAATCCATAATTCAAAATTCAACATTCATAATTCATCTTCTTTTCTTATATCTGCTCACATCAATTTTCCTCTTTTTGATAATGAGTATTTCTTTTTTTTCGGTTGGAATGCTCTTTGCGTATTCTAAAAATTGGCTTGTTGAATCCACAGCATCATCAAACTCACCATTAGGGAAATCGATCAATTCATTTATAAAGCTCTCAGCCCATTTATTATTATCTGGTCTGGGCACAAATACCTTACCTGATTCGAACAGGGGAGTGACAGCATTCAGTCTGGCTATTTTATCTTTATCAGTTTTAATTTTCTTAACAGGAATTCTCGTTTCTCTTTCTAATTCCTGTATCAAACTCTGTCCGCTCGCTTTATCCTCGATAAGCACATAACGTGGTTTGAATTCGTCTGCCAATCTTGCAGCTGATTTTTTTAGCTCCGGAAATTCCAGCCTTTCTCGGTACATATTCATCAGGTAATAGCCATTCTCAGTTACCCGCCAGGTTGTGCAGACAGAGTAATCATTCTCTTCATTCTTCTTAAAAGCGGTATCCCAGCTTTGATAAGTTCCATAGTTCCTTTTTTGTGTTAATTCACCTGGACTGTAATAGCAGAACCATTCTCTTTTAATAATCCCTGCATTTGCCTGGTCTATAAATTTCCCATAGATCTCCTGTAATCGTAGATTCGGCGGCATATTCGATTCAAGCTCTTTAATGTCCTTCTCATCAAGCAGGGGATTATCATAACTGGAGAAATTGAACGACTGCCACCCTTCATAAATCCCCTCCTTGGAGGGGTAAGGGGGTGGGTTGCCTTTTTCACTTTTCACCTTTGACCTTTCACCCTTTTGAAACAATTCATAAAACAAATGATACCCTTCCTTATTTCTTTTTCCCTTTGGGGTGCCTCCTACAATTATTTCAGCTTTATAATCCAATGCCATTGGCAGAATCGTTTCCTCCCATAGTGATCGGTTCTTTAAAATTATTCCTGCTTCATTCAGAATGATAAGCGCATAACCGAATCCTTCAATATTCTCCGGCTTGTCAGCGGACCTGAAATCACAGTAATATTTTTCATTATTCATAAACAATCTGAAATCATTTTTTATTTGCCTGAATCTAAAAACATACTTTGGTATCTCTTTTAATTCCGGCAGAAAATATCTCTCAAAATATTTTTCGATATTCGCGTAAGTAGTATCAACCCATAAAACCGGCGATACCCCTTTGAACATCTGCTCAATAACATAAAGTGCCATCCCTTTTGTTAATCCGAATCTTCTGCCTTTCGCAATGATTTTATATCTGGCTTTTGATTCATAAAATATTTTTTCCTGGTTACTGTGAAATCTGCAATGAAGCTTTACTCTTTGTATTATCTTCTTTTCTTCTTCTTCCATATTTGAATAAAGGCTTTCTCATATTACAGCTGTAATTAAATTCTCCTATCCAACTGAAATAATTAATTATCCATTTAACCGCCTAAAAGTTTTTCTATCGGCCTCAATAATTTGACGGTAAAATATTTTGTGTTTTTTGCGTCTCAAAAGAATTGCGTATAAAAATTTCTGAAAGTGGAGCGTTAAATAGTAAAATATGTTTGACCCCGACAAAGTCGGGAGAGTTATTTTACTATAGCGGAACGAAAGAAATTTTAGCGATTCTTTTACAGCGCATGTTCTTTTGTTTCTTTTCTTGCGCCAAGAAAAGAAAGTGGAAGTGTTTAAGAAGCAAGTAAAACGAATTATCATTTAATCACACTCCTGATCACTTCTATCTGTAGAATTCCTTTTTTATCTCCGTTGTCATTCTGCAATTCCAGGTAATCAAGCAGCCGGCTTAATGCAGCCACTTTTGAATAAAGCTTTAATGATTTATGGTTTCCTTTCTCTGATTCCTTTGTGGTTATGCTCTCAATTGCTTTTAATTTTTTAGGATCTATTTTTTTTGAATCCTTCAGAGTTACTCCACCATCGTTAAAGTCCAGGTAATTTGTAATGTTGCTGAACCCGATTATTTTTAATTCTTCTAGAATTTCATTTATTCCAATTTCCTGTTTGCTGGTTAGCTTCTTAATCTCTCTTTCCAACCTTTCCAAAATGTGAGGTTTAGTGAGGTTCTCGTAAGCGATTTCCTTAGCTGATCTTTTTGCATAACCTGCTCTAATAGCTGCTTTCGTACCGTTCAGATCTTTCAGGTACTCCCGGATAAATGATTTCTGCTTTTCGGTTAACTTGGCATTGCCATCCATTCGGACAACTTTTTTTGACAATTTATTTGTGTTTTTGTTACTAAATGTTTTATATTGTTTATAAATGTTGATATAAGTTAAGAATTTTATCAAATAATTGCATTATCAAAGGAAACAATAATGATACTTGAAATTTTTAAGGCCGGAACCCACACTGATTCACAGGGAAGAACAAGAACCTATACCGAAAAAGATCTTGACCAGATTGTAAATTCCTATAAACCTGCCGAAAGGGAAGCGCCTTTAGTACTTGGCCATCCCAAAGACAATGATCCCGCTTTCGGCTGGGTTGAAAAATTATATCGAAAAGGAAAATCTCTTTTTGCAAAAACCAAAGATGAAGACCCTGCTTTCCTCAAAGCAGTGAAGGAAAGAAAATTTCCGAAACGCTCTATATCTCTCACTGAAAAACTTAGACTGAATCACATCGGCTTTCTGGGTGCGGCACTTCCGGCCGTCGATGGACTTGCGGAAATTGCTTTCAATGAGAAAGATGAATTCGCGGTGATAGAGTTTGATGAGAAATTAAATTTTGAAAATGATAGTGCTGCCACACATAATAATGAATCAGGTGATGGTGCCAACCCTAAACCCAAAAACCCTGAAAACCACAATACCTCAGATGATACCCAAAACCCATCACTTGATTCATATTCTTCAATGCTGAATGACATCTCTGAAACACTTGACCAGGTAAAAACTCTTACAGAGGATTTTACTAAAAATTTTAAGTCAAATCATTCAGCAGATTTAAGCGACAAAGAAAAGAAGCAGATAAGGGAACAGCTTGAAACCCTTAATATGAAACTCAGCGTCAACAACTTTGAAGTGATGCTTAACGAAAAACTTCTTTACGGAAGTTTAACCCCTGTAATGAAAGACAAAATTACAAAGACAATCCGCTTCATCAGTAATCAGAATTTCTCTGAATTTGATTCCGATAAATTTGTAGTCGAGTTAAAGTCTCAAATAATTGACTTCGTTAATTCCATTCCGAAAATAATCGAGTTTAATGAGATCGCTGAGAAACCCGAAGATGAGCCGGATGAAAACCTGGTTGATTCCGATTACGGCGGTCTGGCTGTTGATGAAGTTTCAAACTCCTTTCATAAAAAAGTTCTGCGGAAGATGAAAGAAAAAGATCTCGATTATGCCTCCGCATTAAAGTTAGTAACTATTAATTCTTAAGGAAAAATTATGAGCACAATAAAAAACAGATTAGTTGATCCCGTTTTAACCCAGCTGGCACGGGGATATAATAACGCCTCTCTTATAGGCACTAAACTCTTTCCGGTTGTTTCAGTTGAAAAGGAAGGAGGGAAGATTCCCCAGTTCTCAAAAGAGGCTTTTAAAATTTATAACACCGAAAGGGCAATCAGGGCACAGTCAAATGTTATAAGCCCGGAAGGAAAAACCACGATCGATTATGCTTTAACCGAGCATGATCTTTCCTATCCTATGGATTACAGGGAGATCGATGAAGATATCACTCCCCTGAAGATCCACGCAACAGAAGTAGTTACTGACGGAATTGCTTTGCGACTGGAAAAAATTATCGCTGATCTTTGCCAGGCATTAGGAACCTTCCCGGCAGGCAACAAAGTAACTGTTGGTGCATCTGATAAATTCGATGATCCCACTTCTGATCCTTTCGCGATTTTTGACACAGCAAAGGAAGCAGTCAGGGGTAAGATTGCCAAACGGCCTAATGTCTGTGTACTTGGTGCTGTTTCTTATAATGCTCTTAAAAATCATCCGGCAGTATTGGATAGGATCAAGTACACGAGCCATTCAATAATGACTCCCGAGTTACTTCGCCAGCTTCTGGATTTTGAACAGCTTTATGTAGGCGATTCAGTTTACTCAGATGATGATGACAACTTTGTTGATATCTGGTCTGATAATGTTGTCCTTGGATATGTGCCTACTAAAAAATCAAATGCCGAAAGAAGCTATTACGAACCTGCCTTTGCTTATACACTTCGAAAAAAAGGAAACCCGGTTGTTGATACATATGACAAAGACGGCAAAGTGCAGTATGTCAGAAACACGGATATATTCGTTCCAAAGGTAGTAGGCTCAGAAGCAGGATATTTAATTAACGATACAAACACATAAAATCTAAGAATTTAGAAGTCTCCTCCCTGGAGGAGATTGAGAGGTGGGTATAATGAAATACAA
>CAZRMA010000181.1:2159-7558 GCA_964600655.1 uncultured Ignavibacteriaceae bacterium | reverse complement strand
TCAGGATTTTTAGCCTGAGTTCTATCAATTCTTAAAGAGGATAAATCATTATTTTTATTTTCCAAAATAGTGCTCTCTGATTTATAAATATATTAATAATAATAACTGTAATAAATTCAAACGTGAAATGTCAACTGTGAAATTGTGAATTGGATTTGACATTTAACATTTCACTATTTTTTGATCACCAATTCTTTCTTTTCTTCAAAGAAGTAATATGCGCCAAATGATGATTGCAATGCCATGAATAAAGTGCAATGAATTCATCAACCGGAACAAACTTTTTCTGTTCAGGGTGAAAATATCTTTTCTTTATATCATCATCAGAAAGATTTTTAAGTATCAGTACCCATTTTTTGTGCAGCGGTTCAATTAGCTGAAGAGAAATATTTATATCGCTTTTTGAATCAACCAGATCTGCCCAGCGATCCTGAAAATATGGTCTTATTGCAGGATCAGTTTCTGTTAAAACTAACTTCATTCTTATATAAGCGTTCATGTGGCTATCAGCTACATGATGAACAACCTGTTTTATTGTCCAGCCGCCAGGCCTATATTTTGTATTCAATTGTTCTTCATCAAGATTTTCAACTTCGTGCCGTAGCTTTGAAGGGAAAGATTCAATATTAGAGATAAAATTATTTATGGAATTTTCTCCCGGAGCATAACTAAATCTTCCCACAGGATATTTTAGTTTTTCTAATTCAATTTCGTTTAACGTTTCATTATTGTTCATTTGGTTATCCTAAATAAATATAACTCAAAAACTATAGTGTAAAATTGCTTATAACAATTCTAAATACATTTATCTTCAAAAGAAGAAAACCAACGGTCGTATTGTTTTATGAAAGGTGAAACCAAAAGTTAATTGCTAAAATAACTAAAATTATTTTTAATTCTACTTCCATCATTAGCTAAGTATTTTTTTAATATTATAAATCACATAAACATTTTACCCACATAATTCCAAACAAAAAGGTCTAATCTGTTAAAACTCTTTGTCTTAATTTTTAATTCTGTGTTATTGCTTTATTCAACAAGTAATAAATTACTTTATAAATGTGGAATTAGAAGCCGGATTTCATCCCTTATTTTTCTTTAGTGAACCAACCTATTTCATTTATTTAACGGTTGGTATTACAATAAGATGAAATAAATCTTCCTTAATTTTAACCTGATTCATCCTATTTCAGGCAGTTAACCATCAATTCCAGGCATTTCATTTCTACTCAGGCGTTTAGTTAACTTCTTTAGCATTAGTCATTTAATCAGCCGGCAGAGCCTTGGCATAATTGTTACTTCTTAAGCGGCAACGAAACTTGAAAAAGAAATAAACATATTCAAAACAAACATATAAGGAGTACAAAAATGGAAAAACAAAGATCAATCTTGAAAAACTTGCTGGCAATTTTTACAGCTTTAATGCTAATACTTATGATTGGCTGTAAAGATTCCCCTGTTGATGTTGTAGATAATTCGCAAACAAATTCTGATCAAGAGGCACTGCAGAAAATTGCAGACGAAGATTCGTCCCTCGCATCATTTGAAACAAACTTTAACGATGAAGATTTGATGAGCTTTGCCAAAGTGAGTACGGATATTTATCCCTTCCGTGTCGGACACAAAGTTCGTTTAGTAAATAGAAATTTAAATATCGAATTCCAGGGCGATTCTGCAATCGGTACATTAACAAAGACTTACGAGGGAGTATTATTAATAGCAGCTTCTTATTCAGATACATCTTCTGTTCCGGATACTATTATTCAAAAGCCTTTTACAACCACCGTAACAAGGAAACTTATATTTATAAAAGTAGCTAAAACTGACCGTCCATTATTGAACTGGAAAATAGCAGCTATTTCTTTACCTGAAGGAGGAACAGGCAGTGCGAATATTCAAATACAAAAAGTAATTGTTTCAATTGACGGACAGGATGATTTAGTAATTGAATCACCTACCGACAATTTCCTTAACAGATGGAAAAAATGGTGGAGAGAAATTCCTGTACTTCATCTAAACCAGCCTGTTAAAGTTCAGGTTGAAGTTAAAAGCGCTTATGCTGATACTGATTTTGTAACTTTAACTTACGGGGCTGATTTAAGAGGATTTCATAGAGCTAAAAAACGTTTTGAATTAGTTTCTTCAACACCTGATGGAAATGGATTTTACACAAAAGTTTATGAACAATCATATACAGCAAATCCATACCGCGGATTCTTCCATGCAGTAATAAATGCATTCCCGAGCCAGGTTATTTTTGATGATGCAGCTCCTGTTGAAACCAGCATGTGGGGAATTCCATATATTGTTAAATTTTAGTGCTGAAGCAATAAACTTGTAAAAAGGAGAACGGTACGTGAATAAAAGTGAAGAATCTATTAAACAAGGTTCTTCACTTTATTTTTTTTAGAATATGAATCACAAATTTGAAATTGTCTGAAGTTATATCAATTGAAATTATTATTTTTCAATATTATTTTGAACTTAAAATGAAAACCTATAAAAATATATTTTACTTTTTTGTTGCAATTATAATTACTGCTTTGATTGCCGGATGTGATAAACCTGCTCCAACCGAGTTGATTGGTTTTTCACAAACCGAAGACCCGATTGAATATGAAACAATTGCTAAAAATCCGACAGATGAACTTTACAGCACTGGTACCGATACTACAGGCGTATCTGAAGATTTAACTAGATATACAAATGTTATTACTGTAAGCGGGGTTAAGATTTCAGACAATTCTCAGACTATAAAATTTGCAACTGCTCAAGCTGTTTTTTTTGATAGGACAAAACCGGTAAAAGCTAATGGTAAATTGATTGGATTTCAAACTCAACTCTTCGGCGAAGTAAAATTTAATAATGTAAAATCTTTAGTTGTCCCATTCAAAGTGAAGTTTAGAGATGCACATCAAAATATTCAGGATTCAACTTTAGGTTTTTATCATTTACTATACAGCGGCAGGGCAAGTATTCTTCGCCCTTTTAATTATGAATATAATTCATTCGTTAAGTTTGAACTTGATCCATTTATTGGACAAACATCCAGTTTTGATACTCCAACACCAAAAGAAATTTATGCAAATGCAAGATTGACTGGCAATAAAACTGATAATAATCTTGTAGCCAAACTGGTTTGGGATAAAGGTGACAACGATCTTCCGATTGAAATTGTTATCAGCGGTAAGTTAAAAGGTAAAGATAAAACCATATCATTATTTAAATTGAAAACCAGGGATGATGGTGAACTAATAATTCCGGCAAAAATATTAAATGCAATTCCCAAAAACACTTTTGATCACTTGATTGTAACTTTAATAAGACAATATCAAAAAACGGTTACTTTCCGGTTAAATACACTTACTGTGCTTTCTCAAAGTATTCATTCATTAGTTCTCGAGTCTCCTTGAAGAAAAATACAATTTTAATTATTTGTATGACTATGATTTTTATATCAAACATATTATCTCAAAATTCATTTGAGCCGGGCGGCTATTGGGGCAACTTAAACAGCTCAAGTAATTTATTGAACAGCTTTGAAAGCAATCCTTCCAATTATTCTTTATTAAAAGATTGGAGTGTAACTCTTTCGTACGGCGCTGAATTTGGAACCAAGACTAATTCCACTTTATATCTTTTGTCACTGTCAAAAAGGATTAAGGGGAATACATTTTCAGTAAGATATACCCCGGGTTACCAGAAGGAATTTATTTTTACAAACAGTGAATCAATTTTTATAAATGATTCTTCTTCGCAGTCTTTATCTTCAAACTATATTTACAAAGAATTATTCGGAGCAGGTTATTCGTATAAATTCTCTGATAAAATTAGTTCAGGATTTACATTAAGATATTTTAACCAGGAATTTAACAGAGAATCGGCAATAATTGTGTTTTCAGATTCAACTCATTTTGAAAGAAGTAACGACTCAAAAAAATATAATCTGTGGAAATTGGATTTTGGTGTTAATTATTTGCCGGTTAAAAATCTTTCTTTATCGATCTCTTCAAATAACCTTTTTAATTTTAGTGAAAATATTGATGACCCTGAGTTCAGCAGCTTTAAGCTTAGAGAAACAAAATCTGCTCTCATCGGCTTGTCGTATGCATTGGTTAATCACGCAGCAATTAATGTTTTGTATGAAACTTCAAATTCTTTTCAAGTTGGATATTCGGGCTTCTTTAAATTTTTTAATGACGAAATGGGAATTAGTTTAACTGCTTTTCATGATAAATTTCAAACTCCTTTTATGGCAGGAATAATCCCGGCAATTAATTATAACTCAAAACTATTTTCCATTTCGCTTTCAATGGTAAAATATTTTTCCGATCGAAAAAGTACAGATGATTTTTCTGTTTTCGAAAATGAAGGTTTAACAAATATTATAAATAACCGGTACAGCTTTGACAAAGCAATTTTAAATGTTGCCTTTAAATTGAATACCATCAAAGAAAAATCAGTCGAATTGATAGATGTTAAAATACTGGATAACATTTTTCCAACATTAACACAGAATTATCTTGATCATCCATTTGCTGTGGGTAAAGCAGTTAATCTAACAAATAAAAGAATTACTATTAAACCCATGAGCAGGATCGAAGGATTGAACCAGGATTTAATCCAATCTAAATCAATTTCAATTGCTCCTAATGATACAGTGGAAGTTGAATTCTATACAATTATCCCGGAGGATTACTCAAAGAATAAAGTGGAAATCTCATACGCAGATTTTTATGTAATCGAATCGCAAGAAAATCCAGAAGATAAATTCCAAAAACCAATTTTGGTTAATGGCATAAATGCCTGGGACGGCAAAGTTATCAACTTAAAATATTTTATTAAGAAGGATGTTAACTTTTCGATGGGTTACGCAAAGGCGATATTAAGCGAACACAAATCTGAGCTTGATACCTTAAATTATGCTTACTCATCTTTCTATAAAATGAAATTAATTTTTAACGATATGGTCAAAGGTATTGTTTATACTTCCGATCCCCGTGCATCTGCGGAGACTGTACAATTCCCTCATCAGACTTTAGACCTTAAAGGCGGCGATTGCGATGACCTAAGTGTATTGTTCAGCTCTTTGTTGGAAAGTGTTGGAATTGAAACGGCACTAGTTGATTATCAAAACGGAACTGGAATTAGACATGTAAATGTTTTAGTTAATACTGAACTTTTACCGGAACAGGCAAGATTAATCACAAATAATGATTCAAAATATTTTATTCGCAAAAATGATTCAGGTGAAGATAGAGTCTGGATACCAATTGAAACAACTTCGCTAACAAATTTTGAAAAAGCATGGGAAGTTGGAACTGAAAAATTTAATAAAGATGCACTTGATAAATACGGCCTGGCAAAAGGTAAAGTTCAAATAATTGATGTGGAATGAT
>CAZRMA010000181.1:0-2059 GCA_964600655.1 uncultured Ignavibacteriaceae bacterium | reverse complement strand
CTTGATAAATACGGCCTGGCAAAAGGTAAAGTTCAAATAATTGATGTGGAATGATTTAAGCATAACATTGTCATTTCAAATGAGCCTGCCTACCGGCAGGTAGGTCTTCGAGTGAGAAATCTTATATCAATTGGCAGAGAAGATTTCTCCCTCTGGTCGAAATGACATTTTATATTAGTTATTAAATAAAAGGAATTTAAAAATGAACCGAAAAATTAAATTCGATATCATAATAACAGTAATTTTATTTCTATTCATTATTCTAACTGATTATACTTTCGCGCAAGCCTACAAAGCTGAAAAAGTAAAAGGAAATGTTAAAGCTCAAATAGGTGCAAGTGAAAAATGGAGTGAAGTAAAAAACGGAATGGAATTAAATGTAAACACAATAATTTATACCGCAAAAAATTCTTCACTTCAAATTGCAAACAGCGACACAAAGTTTACATTGAAAGAAAATTCTGTTGTCTCTGTAAGCTCGATTAAAAAAATGACACTTGACGAATTGATATTAGCACTTGCAATGGAAGACATGATTAATGCACCAAAGAAAAATGATAAAAGCAATTCAGCCAATACCGCGGTTTACGGCAGCGAAGAAAAAGGTGATAAGAAATTAATTGCCGGTGATGATAATTTTGGAATCAAAAGATTAAACGGTGCAATGCAGCTTTCTGAAAACGGGTTTAAAGAATCATCAATTGTAGCAGCAAAAGAAACCTACAGAAAATATCCCAAATCAAAATTCAATGCAGGCATGAGAATTTATTTCGCAAATGATTTAAGCGATCTCGGTTTATATGAAGAAGCATATAATGAATTCAATTCAATAAAAAGATTATCTCTTTCTGATCAGCAGAAAAAAGAAGTGGATGACAAATTAAGCTTCCTAAGTAAAAAATTAATTAGTGCTCAATAAATGTAAATAAAAAATTTTTATCTAACCGGACTTTTCATTTTTTAACTCTAAATTTGCTGCGGTACGACCGTGACTGCTGAAGCGAAGAGTTTTTTTAAGCTTTACATTTTAAATTTTGAAATAAATAAAATTCTCCTATCTTATAACATCACATTAAAAAAATTCCTTTTGTACTTAAGGAATGGCAACGCTCATTCCTTATTCTAATTCTATCAATAAACAAAACTATAAGTCCAAGGCGGTTATGACATTAGACATGATTATAGTCCTTATTGTACTGTGCGGTGCAATAATTCTGTTTATGATGGATAAGGTTCCAGTCGATCTTACTGCAATGATAATTATGGCGGCTTTGCTGTTAACCGGAATCATTACTCCTGAAGAAGGAATATCCGGGTTTAGCAATACTGCTACAGTAACAGTTGGAGCGATGTTTGTTTTAAGTGCGGCTTTATTTCAAACCGGCGCGTTAAATTTTGTTGGCGGATTTTTAACAAAAGCATTCAGTAAAAATTTTTGGACTGGAATGCTCTTATTAATGTTAATCGTGGCAGTGATTTCCGCATTTATTAATGTAACTGCAGTGGTAGCTTTGTTCATGCCGGTGTTAATTGGTTTGTCAAAAGATATAAATATAAGCCCTTCCAAATTACTTATTCCGCTTTCTTTCAGTGCTTTATTTGGCGGTGTTGGAACACTAATCGGTACATCAACAAATATTCTTGTAAGTTCAATTGCCTATAAACACGGAATGCCTTCTTTCGGAATGTTTGAAATGACACCATTCGGCATTATCGTTTTAGCAGTGGGATTAATTTATATGCTTGCAATTGGGATAAGGTTATTACCCAACCGTCAGTCAACTACAGAATTGATAAAAAAATATGAAATGGGAGATTACATAACTGAAATTATTTTACTTCCCAATGCAGAGTCGGTTGACAAGCAGATACAAGAATCTTCCCTAGTGAATGATCTTGATATAGATATAATTGAAATTAGAAGAGCCGATAATTATAGATTTTTTCCTTCACCTGTTACAATTTTAAAAGGAAATGATATATTAAAAGTCAGATGTGACATAGATAAATTAAAAGAACTTCAGCAGCAGGAAGAAATAAGAATAAGGCCAGATAAAAG
>CAZRMA010000180.1:0-7581 GCA_964600655.1 uncultured Ignavibacteriaceae bacterium | reverse complement strand
TTATCTTAATGGAATTCTTTACGGCTTTCTACAGCGGCATTCCAGATCATGTCTCTCATCTACAATATCTTTATGCGGGACTCGACGGACAAACAAAATTAGTTCCCTGGATGTGGACATCAGCAATTTTGGCAATAACTTCATTGGTATTTTTAATTACTCCAAAACTTCGAAATAATCAGAAGCTTCTGTTTGCAACCTGCATAATAGTCTTTTTATCTATTTGGATTGACAAAGGACTCGGCTTAGTAATAACAGGTTTCATCCCAACTCCTTTTGGTAAAGTTGTTCAATACTGGCCTACAATTCCGGAATCATTAATCTCCCTGGGAATTTGGGCTATGGGAATTTTCCTAATTACAATATTTTATAAAATTGCTCTTTCTGTAAGGAGAGAATTAAAAGTATAATATCTGCAAATGTGTGAAGTAATTATAATAGGTGGAATGGCAGCAGGCTGTAAAGCAGCCGCAAGGTTAAACAGATTATGCCCGAATTATCACATTACTATAATTGAAAAAGGCCCATTAATTTCTTTCAGCTGCTGCGGCTTACCGTTTTATGCTTCTGGAGAAGTGAATGATTTATCTGATCTCAATAAAACTTCTTACGGCGTTGTGAGAGATAAAAAATATTTCCGTCAAACTAAAAGCACAAGTGTATTACTTAATACCATAGTAACTGAGATTGACACTGAAGGAAATAGAATCAAATGTATCGATCTTGAAAAAGAAGAAGAGTTTGAACTGACTTATGATTATTTGATATTAGCAACCGGTTCCGAATCAATTAAACCTGGTTTTCCATATCCTTCTTCGCCATTAGTATCATCATTTCATTCTCCTTCAGACTCAAAATATTTTAGAAAAGCAGCACAAAAGGGAGAAATAGAAAAAGCAGCAGTAATAGGCGGCGGATTTATTGGGTGTGAAATTGTTGAAGCTTTAAGTTCGCTGTGGGGAATTGAAACAACACTTATCGAAAAAGAAAAATCAATACTATGCCCCATTCTGGATCGTGAAATTTCAAACTTTGTGATAAACAATATCCCGACAAGTAAAATTAAATTAATGCTTGGAACAACTGTTCAGAAAATTGAATTAAATGAAAATGAAAAACCGGTGATATATTTGGAAAATGGTCAGCAGCATATATTTGATTTTGTATTCTATTGTCTTGGAGCAAAACCAAATACAAAGCTTGCGGAAAAATCTGGAATTGATATTGGCGATTGTGGAGGAATTGTTGTTAATGAACAAATGCGAACAAATATCACTAATATTCTCGCAGCAGGTGATTGTGTTGAAATTAAAAATTTAATAACAAATAAACCTGACTACTTTGCATTCGGATCTTTATCAAATAGAATGGGAAGAGTCGCTGCTGATTCTATTGCCGGAAAGTGTGCTCGAAGAGATTATGTTTTTCTTAAAGGTGCTGTTGGAACTTCTTCTTTGAAATTATTTGATGATATAATTTGTTCCTCCGGCTTAACAGAACATAAAGCAAAAAAACTTGGATATAAAACAGGCAGCGTAATAGGATGCTGGTATGA
The DNA here is from genome assembly GCA_964600655.1 of uncultured Ignavibacteriaceae bacterium. Lineage (GTDB taxonomy): Bacteria > Bacteroidota > Ignavibacteria > Ignavibacteriales > Ignavibacteriaceae > CAVSWT01. Next base: position 6,026 of record CAZRMA010000180.1, on the reverse strand, counting down.
TAGGCCCGATTATAATCCTGAATCTAAAAACCTTTTAGGAAAGCTTGTCTTCGAAAAAACATCTCTAAAACTATTGGGTTTACAATTAGTAGGTGAAGGAGAAGTCACAAGGTACATTGATGTTTTTTCGGAGCTATTAGCTCAAAATAAAAAAGTAGAAGACCTGGTTAATCTTGAGCACGGCTATACTCCCTTTCATTCATCACCCATTTCACCGCTGAATAATCTTGGCTTCATGGCAATAAACCAGGAAAAGGATCACATAAAAAATTATAATCCTTTAAAGCTTCCATACTTCAATGGAACCTTTATTGACATTCGGGAGATACAAGAAATTGTCGCTTCGCCTTTCCCGGAAAAATCAATTCAGATTCCATTGTCGGAGCTTCATTTAATATGGAATGATTTCGATTTGGAGCAGTCAATTATGTTTATATGTGAAAAAGGTTCTAGGTCGTATGAAGCAGCACGAATGTTTTATAACTATGGTTACAAGAACGTCTCCTATTTGGGAGGCGGAAATTTATTATACGAAAGTATAAATCAGTTTTCTGAATACCTGGAAAAGAACTATGAATATTAAGATATACCGGCTATTTGACATAAGTATGGATATTGAATTATAAGATAAGCTTACACATAGATGAAAGAATTGAAGATAGAAATTTAAAGGGAAAAAAATCAACCCGCTGAGAATATAAAAATGCAGTGGGGATACAAATAACAGAAAATCGTTTGAATTATTAAATATCTATTCCCTCTTCTTAATTCGATGGGATTTAATCAATAGTTATTCAAACCATTAAAATAATACCGGGAGCCTGTTTAATAATTTAATAAAGAACTTGTTTTCGGGATAATATAGAAAGCATAACACTCTGGAGGTTTTATGCACATAATAACAATTTCAAGAGGTTCGTTAAGTGCAACCGAAATGCTTGCTCAAAGAGTTTCGGAAAAATTGAAATGTAAAATCGTTACCCGTGAAGATGTGATTAAAGCTGCGGAAAAATATGGTATCAAAGAAAATGCTCTTGGTGAATTATCCTTTATAGAAAAATCACCTTCCTTTTGGGATAAAATGAATGATAGGAAAAAACATTACCTGTCATGTTTTCAAACAGCACTTCTTGATTTTGCATTGGAAGGAAGTATTGTTTACCATGGACATCTTGCACAATTCCTCTTAAACAAAATCCCATATGTATTAAGTGTTTTGTTAACAGCCCCGGATGAATTCAGAATTAAAACATTGATGGAAGAAGGCGGTAAATCAAGAAAAGAAGTTGAATCATATATTAAGTTGATTGATGAACGAAGACAAAAGTGGTCTTACTTTTTATATGGAGTTGACTGGAAGAAACCTTCACATTACGACATCGTATTTAATATTGAAAATGTAAGTATTGATCTTGCTACGGATTTATTGTCAAACATAGTTTCCCATAAAGAGTTTCAATCCAGCCCTGAATCAATTCGAATTTTAAAAAATTTACATCTTGCAGCAAAAGCCAATGTATATCTACAGCAGTCACCAAGAACAAAAGGCAGCGAAGTTACAATAGAAGCAGATGCTGAATCCGGCTCGCTAATTGTTTCCGGTGAATTTCCTAAAGTTGGTTCAAGAATGTGGGAGAATGATATTAAATCAGTTTTGTCAAAAGTTGAAGGTGTTAACTCTGTAAAAGTTATTAAATCTATTGTGGGATATTATGATTAAAAATAAAAGGATATGGTATTTAAAAAATTAAATATAAAATCTCTGTGTTGCTCTTCAAACACTGTGTTACATCTTTTTTAATGACACGGAGAACCACCGAGAAAACACAGAGAACTACGAAGAGTTCTTAATTAAATATTTATAAAAGCAATATGGGAATTTCAAAAATCTAAAACGGGACAAATCATGACCAAAAACGAAATGACATCTGATATATTAGTAGTCGGGGCCGGGATGGCAGGAATAACTGCTGCGGTGGAAGCTGCTGAAACGGGAGTTAATGTAATCTTAATTGAAAAGAAACCCTACATAGGCGGCAAGGTTACACAGTTCAGTAAATATTTCCCAAAGCTGTGCCCTCCCGCCTGCGGATTAGAAATAAATTTAAGGCGCCTTCGCAATAATCCTTTAATAAAACTTTTTACTTTAGCTGAAGTTACAGATGTAACTAAAGAATCGGACACTTTCAAAGTTACAATTCGGCTACAGCCAAGATTCATAAATAATCAATGCACATCTTGCGGCGATTGTGTAAAAGTTTGTCCTGAAAAAAGAAAGAACGAATTTAACTATAACATGGATAAAACTGCATCCATTTATATCCCATACGAAAATGCATATCCTCAAAAGTATGTTATCGATAAAGAAACATGTAAAGGAACAAGTTGCAATAAATGTGTTGAGGTTTGTAAATATAAAGCGATTGACCTTGAGCAGCCGGAAAGAACAATTACCGTTGAAGTAAGTTCAATAATCTGGGCAGCAGGCTGGGAACCTTATGATGCCAATAATCTTGATGTTTTAGGTTATGGAAAATATCCTGATGTTATTACAAATGTTATGATGGAAAGGCTTGCCGCTGCTGACGGGCCTTCAAAAGGGCGAATACTAAGGCCGTCAACAAATGAAAAAGTTAATAGCATTGCCTTTGTTCAATGTGCAGGTTCAAGAGATGAAAACCATCTTGAATACTGCTCTTCGGTTTGCTGTATGGCTTCACTTAAACAAACAAGATATTTAAGAGAACAAAATCCCGATGCGGAAATTCATGTTCATTACATTGATGTTCGTTCAAATGGAATGCTGGAAGATTTTTACCAAAGTGTTCAAGATGATGAAAAGGTTCATTTTCATAGAGGAAAAGTTGGGAAAGTATCTTTAAATAATTCAACCGGTAAATTAGTTGTTGAAGCTGAAGATTCTATAACCTGCAAGATGATGAAGAATGAAGTAGAACTTGTGGTTTTAGCAACAGGGATGAAACCGGCAACTAAAAATTTATTAGTTAAAAAATCGTTAGTTGATAATAACGGTTTCATTAGTATTAACGGCAGTGGAAAAAATAGCTTGTGCAGGCAGTTTGGCTGCGGCGTGATTACCGAACCGAAAGATGTTGCTGCTACAGTTCAGGAAGCAACTGGCTCTGTGTTAAAAGCTATGCAAACATTAAGTGGGAATCCTCTAATGGAACACGCATCCCTTTCGGAAAGGAATTAATATTATGGCTATAGAAACAAAAGTTGGAGTTTATATTTGTTCCGGCTGCGGAATCGGTGAAAGTATAAATTGCGAAAGGCTAAACCAGGTTGCATCAAAAGAGAATAAAGTACCGGTTTGTAAAGAAAGCACCTGGCTGTGCAGTGAAGAAAATGTTGAAATGATTAGGAAAGATATTGATGCCGAAAAATTAAACCGTATTGTAATCGGTGCTTGTTCATCAAGATTTTTATCCGATGTTTTCAAATTTGAATCGAAGATAGTTGCCGAGCGTGTTAACTTAAGAGAGAATGTTGTGTGGACTCACAAACCCAATGATGTAGATACACAAATGCTTGCTGAAGATTATCTCCGAATGGGAATTGCCAAAGTTAGAAACTGTGAACCACCGGAACCTTTTCAAAAAAATATTAATGAAACAATACTTGTAGTTGGCGGGGGTATTGCCGGATTAACATCTGCGCTGGCAGCAGCTAATGCCGGATCTCAAGTTGTACTAACAGAAAAGGATAATATGCTTGGCGGCTGGATTGGAAAGCTTCGCAAAATCGCCCCGGTCCACTCCCCTTTTCTGGAACCGGAAAATCCTAAAGTTGTTGAATTAATTTCTGAAGTTGAATCTCATAAAAAAATAAATGTAATTAAATCATGCTTGATAGATAAAATTTCAGGAGAGCCCGGAAATTTTAAAGTTTCGCTTAAAATAAATAATTCTCAAACTATTGAGATAGTGGTTGGAGCAATAATTCAAGCAACAGGTGCAAAACCTTATGACCCCAACAAGCTGGGCGATTTAGGTTATGGAAAATCTGAAAATGTTATCACTAGCATTCAACTTGAGGAATATTTTAGAAATGGTACCGGCAATCAAAAAGCATTAAATGGAAAAGCTGTTAAAAGTGTAGCGTTTTTACTGTGTGCTGGTTCACGCGATGAAAAACATTTACCGTATTGTTCATCAGAATGCTGTACTACTTCATTGAAGCAGGCATTATATGTAAGAGAAAAATATCCTGATGCATTAATTTATATTATTTACAGAGACATACGGACTCCTGCTCAGCATGAACTTTTTTATAAAAGAGTTCAAGGCGAAGAAAATATTTTTTTCACAAAAGGAGATGTCGTTAATGTTGCTAAATCTAAAGAGGGAACAGTTCTAATCGATATTGATAATACTTTGCTGGGAGATAAAATTCAAATTGAATCTGATGTTGTTGTATTAGCAAACGGAATGGTGCCTTCAACGTTGGTTGGAAATATTGAATCCGAAGTTGAAGTACCTGTTGAAGAAGGCCTGCCTGCCGGTGGGCAAGGAAAAACTCTTGGCGGTAAAAAAGCTGCAGCATCTGCTGAAGCTGGTGCAAAAATATTAAACCTATCTTACAGGCAGGGAACTGATTTACCAACTTTAAAATATGGATTTCCTGAATCGCATTACATCTGTTTCCCCTATGAAACCAGGAGAACCGGTATTTATGCTGCTGGTTCGGTAAGAGCACCTATGGATATTTCTACAAGTAAAAAAGATGCTTATGGTGCTGCGTTAAAAGCTATCCAGGTAATACATACAGCAAAAGAAGGTAAAGCTGTTCATCCAAGATCCGGAGATCAATCTTACCCTGAATTCTTCCTTCAACGCTGTACTCAATGTAAGCGTTGCACTGAGGAATGTCCTTTCGGAACTTTAGATGAAGATGAAAAAGGAACTCCTCTTCCTAATCTAGCAAGATGCAGAAGATGCGGAATTTGTCTTGGGGCCTGTCCAGAAAGAATTATTTCTTTTAAAGACTATTCAATTAATATGATTTCATCCATGATCAAGTCTATTGAAATACCAGATGAAGATGAAGAAAAGCCAAGAGTACTTGCCTTCCTTTGTGAGAATGATGCTTATCCATCATTAGACACAGCAGCCAGGAACAGGCTTCAATTTGATCCGAATATTAGAGTAATTCCAGTAAGATGCCTCGGTTCGGTAAACACAGTCTGGATTGCCGACGCTTTATCGCGCGGATTTGACGGAATACTTTTAATTGGCTGTAAATATGGTGACGATTATCAATGTCATTTTATTAAGGGCAGTGAGCTTGCAAATAAACGAATGGAAAATGTTCAGGAAAAATTAAAACAATTAGTTCTTGAACCGGAAAGAGTTAAACTGATTACGCTTTCAATAGATGAGTATGAAAAAATTCCAACAATCTTTAATGAATTTGTTGAAGAGATGACGGAAATTGGATTCAATCCTTATAAAGGAATGTAAATAATTGCATGTTACAAAATTGAATGGTTGAATGATTTTTTAGCTTAAAAGTTAAGGAAAAGTTGATTGAAATCACTCAAGATTTACTGGTTTTTATAGAGCCATTAATCCAAAATAAATTGAACAACAACATGATTACAAAATGTATTAACGCGTTGATTTTACTGACACATAGCGATAAGTTTTAATCAGAATTATTATTGTTAACTACACAAAATGTTTTCAAAAAAATGGAAACTAAATTTTAAGGGAGATGAAATTGCCTGTTCAATTTGGGCATAGCCAAGTAAAAACTCAGGGAAGAAAATTCCTTTTAGAAGGGGTAAATGAACAGGCATTTTCATTATTCAATTTGAAAGTCAACCAGGATAAATTAAATATTATTAACGGAAGGGAATGTTATGTCAAATAGCACATTGATAAGCCCACATGGCAGCGAACAGCTAAAAGCTCTTCTACTATGCGGTAAGGAAAAAGAAGAAGAATTCAAGAAAGCCAAAACATTAAAGCAAATCCGGCTAACAAGTCGTGAAACCGGCGATT
>CAZRMA010000179.1:0-7608 GCA_964600655.1 uncultured Ignavibacteriaceae bacterium | reverse complement strand
AATCCGTCCTGCTGGAAATTGAAACCATAAAAGATGAATCTGAACAAAGACGTGAACAACTTCAAGAATTAAATCAAAGGGTTTCTGAATTATATGAAATGAAGGAGGAGTTGCAAAATACAATTCTAACATTTTCAGAAAGAGCAAACTCAGTCAATAATGAAACCGCTGAAGCACCTCAATTAGATGAGGAAGCATTAAATAAAATTCACCAGGCTAATGAAAAGCTTGGCACACTTGATTCAAAAAGCAAAAAGCTTGAGCAAGAACAAAAAGATATCGAAAACTATATTCAAGAATTAAAACAAAATATAGAGCAGTTAAATAAAAAAGAATTGAGCATTCAAGAAAAAGAGGAGAAGAAAAGAAAAGAAGTAAAAGATCTAGAAGAACAAAAACAAAAGCTTGTTAAAGAGAATAATGAATTTCAGAAAAAACTTGCTGACGTAAGTTCAAAAGTTGCAGCTTTGGAAAGAGAAGAAGATATTCTAAGAAATTCGATTGATGTTAAAGTCAGGAAGATGGACGAAATAACAAAAAGTTTGAGGCTTCTTGAAAATGCAAAGGTTGAGGATAAAGAGAAACTTGCTCTACTAAAAAGTGAAGAGCAGGAGCTTAAAGATAAAATTGGTGAGCTGCGAAAAGAAGAGTCAACGGTAAGGGAAAAACTCGCATCAGAAACAGAAAGATATTCTAATTTAGAAAATGAAATAAAAACAATAGAAGTAAAATATGAAGAGCAGAATAATGTCTTAAAGAATTTAAAAAACGAAGAAGAAAAATTATTGAAATCTATTGATGAGAAGAATGAGAAGATAAATGGGCTTAATGAAAGTTTGAATAATCTTCAGGCCGCAAATGTAAACGATGAACAAAAATTAACTTCTTTAAAAGAAGATGAGAGAAATCTTAATAATAAAATCAATGCTTTAGAAAATGAACATAAAAAATTATTAGACGAAAATGAATCTGAGTTTAAACGTTCAACGGAAATTAAAAAAGAACTGGAATCACTCGAAGCTCAAATTAACGAACACAATTCCAAGCTGAATGGGTTAGAGAAAGAAGAAGAAAGATTAAAAAATAATATTTCCGAAAAACAATTAACGATTCAAGAAATAAACTCAAAAATAGATTCGTTAAATAAAGCAAGTTTTGAAGACTCCGAAAAATTAAATCAATTAAAACTTCAGCATGAAGAATTGGTAAGTAAAATCTCTGAATTGGAAAATAATGAAAATGAATTAAAGCAAAGAAATGAACTAGAACAAAGTAAGAGTTTAGAAATCAGAAATGAGCTTAACAATATTTCTGCAGTCTATGCTGAAAAGAAAGAAAGATTTTCAAAGCTTGAAGAAGAGATCAATGAAATTTCAAAACAATATGAAGAACAAAGCAGCGGTCTTCAAAAATTAAAAAATGAAGAAGAAGGTTTACTACTTTCTATTGATGAAAAAAGTGAAAAAATTAATTCACTTAATATGAGCTTAAGCAATCTGCATGAAGCAAATGAAAGTGATATACAAAAATTATCATCAATGAAAGAAGAAGAAACTAATCTAACCAACAGTATAGCTTCATTAAAAAATGAACACCAAATAATACTCGACAAAAACCAATCTGAAATTAGACGGTCTTCCGAAATTAAAAATGAATTGGAATCTTTATCTGAACAAGTAAATAAGCAATCCGCCAAATTAACTGATTTAGCCGGTGAAGAAGAAAAATTGAGAAGTGATATTTCTGAAAAACAAACATTGATCCAAGAGATTACTAAAAATCTTGAAACATTGAAAAAAACAAATTTTGAGGATGCGGAAAGGCTAAATGTATTAAAGCGTCATCAGAATGAGTTGACGGATAGGATTTCTGTTTTGCAGAAAAATGAAGAAGAGTTAAAGCAAAAAAATGAGCTGGAGAATAATAAGACCAAGGAAATAAGAAAAGAACTGGATGGGCTTGCTGCAAATTATAATGAACAAAAATCAAAATTAACTGTTCTGCATAAGGAAGAGAAAGAAATAATCCAGCGGGTAGCAGCGTTACATGAAGTTGAGCAGCAGTTAAAGGAACATTACGATGAAGGCAGCTCGGTTGTAAATGACAACCGGAAAAAGTTGGAAGCTCTGAACGAAGAAATTTCTGCCGGAGAACAAAAAATTCAAACATTGAAAGATGAAGAGCAGACTATATTAAATAAAATTAAAGAGTTGAATGATGAGGAAATTAAATTCAATGAAATTTATGAAGAAAAGAAAAATATAATAGAACAAATCCAGCAGAACATTCAATTGCTTGAAGACGAAACAGAAAAGACAAAACAAAATTTATTTTCATTGAGCGAACAGGAAAAAACTGTTACTGGTAAAATAGCTTTTCTAAATAATGAAGAGCAGGTGCTAAATTCTAAAATTGAAAACGAAAAGAGAAAGCTTGAGGAAGTTCAAACTGGGCTTCAATTTTTGTTAAGCGAGCAGGAGTCAGTTAAAAATAATATCGATCAATTAAAAGCCGAAGAGGAAGCATTAACGCAAAAAATACCGGCTCTTCATCAGGAGGAATACAGACTTAAAGAAGCAATTGCCACAACAAACAATAAATTTTCTGAAGTTACTCAAAGTTTGAATATACTTGAATCTGAATACAGTGAAATGAATAATAAAGTTGTTTCGCTTAAGGACGATGAAGATATTATTAAAGGAAGAATTCAATATCTTTTAAATGAAGAGAAGGGGAAGATTAATTTAATTAAGAAGCTTGATAGCTCAATAACAGAAAAAGAATCAGGAAAGTTGGGACTATATCAAAAATCTTCCGAGATAGAAAATGAATTAAATGAAAAGAAAGACCAGATACTAAGAGTTAAAGAGGAATATGAAAAAGTATTAAACGAAATTAATCAAAAGAGAAAAGAATATTTTTCAGTTGATGAAGATTTAACCTTAAAAGAACAGAGAGTTTCTAGGGTTAATAATGAATTAAAAGAGCTGGATGAAAAGTCAGCTGCTTTAAAGATGACAGCGGAAAGTCTTGAAAGAAAGCGAGAAGAGTTGGTCAGCAGTTTGAAGGAAGAGCAGGAAAAAGCTGAGCAATTAAGAACTGAAAACGAAAAAATTCAGGAGCTTCTTTCACTGCATGAACAGAGAAAAAAAGAAATAGAATACGGCAACAGTGATTTAGAAGGCAAATTTGCGAGAATGTTTCAGAAATATAATAACGAGCTAAATGAAATTAATCGTAAAAGAAGCATACTGGAGCAGGTAGTTAGTAAAAAAGAAAAAGAGCTTGAAGAAAAAGATCTGACATTAAATGAAAAAGTAACAGCACTTGAAGAAACAGAACGTACGCTCAATATTAAACAAGCTGAAATTGAAGCCGTTGAGCAAATGCTCCAAAGTATTGATGAACAAAAAGAGCAGATTAAAAACGAGCTCTTAAAAATTGATGAAGAATCAGTCGAAAGAAGAAATTATAACAACGAGATTAAACTTGATACAGAATTACTGCTTAAAAAGAAAGTTACTTTAGAAAAAGCAATGCATGAATTGTTGAACATGATGAATCATAGCTTTGCGGCTTCAAAAGATCGAAAAGAAAAGCTAGAGAATGATATTCTAATTTATGACGAAGAACTGCAGCAGAGAAGAGATAAAATCTCAGAAGCAATGCAGGAATATGTTGAACTTCAATCATCAATAAAATCTATTAAAATTGAATTTGAGGAAAGTAAATCGGGCGTTGCCAAGTTGCTTGCTATGCGAAAGAAGCTTCAATCGGAAATTTCTAAACATCAGATAGTATTGCAGCGTTACCAGAAAATTAGAGAGAAAATTAAGACTGATCAAATGGTGGACAAGATTGAAAATGAAGATTTAAATACCAATGAAGAATCAAATAAAGAAGATATAAAAAACTTAAAAGAGTCCGACAAAAAGAATGCACAAATCTATAAGATTTAAAAAGATTTTTTAATAGAATCTGTTTTCATAAAATGCCGAAACTATTTTTTATTTTAAATTTATGCTATGTTTTGGGGAGACTTTAAATCATTTTTAAATGAATTAGTGTAATAAAAATTAATTTACCAATCATTAACAATTTTATATTTATTCTATTTTCAATAGAGGGTCAAATGATCATTAAATTAAATTATTTTATTGAGCGCAAAAAATTTTCATATTTCAACTATTTAATAGTTTTCTTCTTCGGGTTATTTCTTCCTTTTAACACAATCATTGCACAATCAGAAATCGTTTCGGTTAAACATCCAGAATGGTGTTACAATAAAACGATTTACGAAGTTAATGTCAGACAGTATACCATAAGCGGAACTTTCAAAGAGTTTGAATCTCAATTACCTAGACTAAAAGAAATGGGAGTTGATATTTTATGGTTTATGCCAATTAACCCAATTGGTGTAAAAAATAGAAAAGGAACACTTGGCAGTTATTATTCCGTTAAAGATTATTTGGGTGTGAATCCTGAGTTCGGAACAATTGATGATTTTAAATCTTTGGTAAATGAAATTCATAAAATGGGGATGCATGTTATAATAGATTGGGTTGCTAATCATACTGCATGGGATAATAATTTAGCAATTGAGCATCCAGATTGGTATACTAAAGATTCACTTGGGAATTTCGTTCCGCCAGTTCCAGATTGGCATGATGTAATCGATTTAAATTACGCAAATAATGAATTACGGCATTATATGATTAATGCTTTGAAATTTTGGGTAAAGGAATGTGATATTGACGGATATAGATGCGATGTTGCAAGCATGGTTCCAACTGATTTTTGGATTGAAGCAAGAAAAGAATTAGATAAAATAAAACCAGTATTTATGCTGGCAGAGTCGGATGATCCAGCATTACATCAAGCATTCGATATGACTTATGACTGGCGTGTTTATTCAACATTGAATGATATTGCAAGTGGGAAAAAAAATCTTGACTCGCTGAAAATTATTTTTAAAAATGATCAAAATAATTTTCCTAAAGACGCAATCAGGATGCAGTTTACAACCAATCATGATGAAAATTCATGGCACGGGACGGCAATTAAAAGGCTGGGCGCTGCATTTAAATCTTTCACAGCTTTTACTTTTGTAATTCCCGGAATGCCTCTAATTTACAGCGGACAGGAGGCGGGTATAAATAAAAGTCTGGATTTTTTTGAGAAGGATACAATCAACTGGTCTAATTTTAAATATGAAAAGTTTTATCATAAACTAATTGACCTAAAGAAAAATAATAAAGCACTTCAATGCGAAGCTCGCGGTGGAGGAATGGAAGTTTTGAAATACAATACTGAGGATGAGACGTCGACCAAGAAAGTGGTTTTCCCATTCATAAGAGAAAAAGACGGCGACGAGGTATTTGCTGTTTTTAATTTTTCGGATAAAGAACAAAAAGTCATAATTCAAAGCAGCAAAATAAATGGCGAATATAAAAATTTATTTTCAGGTTCAATCTCGTCATTTAATAGTTTTGCTGATTTTGTTTTGAAGCCATGGGGTTATGAAATTTATGTGAAATGATCGGCAGATACTCCCCATTGTAAGAGAGTATCCTCCGTACTTATACTTTATTATTAGTTGAAATTAAAATTAGAAAGTGAAACTGATAAGCCAGATATGTCAGTTGTTTTTAAAATGGTAGAGCTAGTATATTTAATTTCTAAATGTTCTGAAATGAATTTTATTGTTTCATTCTCAATTTGTGAACTAAGAAATCTAAATAAACCTTTTACTGAAAACAAGCCCTTCAGTCTTCATAGTAGTTGAGAAACCTCTTCCCATATAAGAACCTTTTAGGATTGTGACAGTTTCAATGAAACTGATTGCATGCCCTTTATGAACAACTACATTATTATCACTTTTTAATTGAATTAAATGTTTGCTGAAATTAATATCTCCAAGCATTCCCTGGTAATTTATTTCACTGCCTGCATAGTAACCAGAAGCGTCCATTTTAACGCTGCGTTTGAATAACAGGTCTTCTGCCTCCAGAATTAAATCATAATTAAAAAGATTTATTAAAATATTATTTGACTTAAAATTCAGACCGAAATCGAATGTTTGACCAAGTCTTGCTGTTAGTGGTAAGGGATCTGCTTGTGCAGGATCAATATAGTATACCTCTTTTCCAATATTTAAACGCGAATATCCCAAACTGTAATTAAATGCCGGCAGGATCGATGATTCTTCAGAAAACTCAAATGAATATGCATCATCAATTAATTTAATTACCGGGATAGTAATCATGAAACCATAATCAATAGCATCTACATCTGCCCTCCCTTTCCCTAACTCTCCAGAAGTTGGCATGTCAGATAAAACAGATTGAATTGATTTGTAGGTTATCCCGGCAGAAAAAGTTAAATAGTAATTTATTGAAACTCCCAAACCATATGCATCAAACGTATCATAACTTTCAAAATAACCGTTTTGAGGATACATATTATATGTGCCAAAACTGAATTTGCTATGAATAAAACCAGCTCCAATGGCGACGTTAAGATTATTTAATTGATTTTTAAAATTGTAACCAAAATTGAGGCCGTAACTATAATATTTTAGGAAATCATAATTAAACCAATTAGTATTTCCCGGATATGATTGGATTGAAATATTCTTGGTCTGTGCAAAATGGCCAAGCATTGCTGGGTTATAATAGAAGTTAAGAGCATTTTGATCAGCATATGAAACTCCTGTCCAACCTAATCCATTTGCTTCCGGGGAAGGATTTAGATATAAAGTGGGAATTGCACCCTCTCTTTGTGCATTTGTTTTGATTGAAAAAATGAGAAGCAATAAACAGGTACTGATTATAATTTTTTTCATATTCATTTCCCTTATTATTCTATATTATTTATTAAGAACTATTGTTTTTACAGTTGCAATAGTTGTATCAATATTTAAAGGAAGGATGTAATTATGATAGCCATCTTTAGTCATAAATAATGAAATGTTATTTGAAATCATCATTTTATTTGGACCAGGATCAGGCGACGGATCATAGCGATCAAATGATAACCCCAAAGCTAATTTCTTGTAAGAGAGAAAGAAGTTCCCATGAATATCCGTTTTTATGATAGGATCTGAAGTAACAAGTTCTCCGGATAATTTATATATAAATAAATTTTTTTTAATTGAAGTTGTATCATATTTGATAATATAAGTGTAAACACCAGTTGTAAATTTATAATTGTTAAAATTAATAGTGTGAGTCCCTTTATTCATTGGTACTCCATCCAGCATAACTGCAATAGTGTCCTCTGTGAAGTATCTTAATATATAAAGATAAACAATAGCTGAGTCATGGTATACTTCATACATAATTTGAGTCGAAGGAGTTGTTTTTTTTATTGCGCTTATTGTTTCCTGGTAATAAATTAATTCAGGAATATAATGAATATTAACCCCTTCAATTGGTTTGTTGTGTGCCCCAACTACTTGTCCATAAATTCCTAAGTTATTGTCATTTTCAGATACAGGATTATCATTTTTATTGCAGCTATTAAAAAAAAATGATAAGATAATCAGTGCTGGAAATAAATATTTGTAAGCCATATTGAATCCCCAATAATTTGAATTGAATTTCCATA
>CAZRMA010000178.1:2978-7634 GCA_964600655.1 uncultured Ignavibacteriaceae bacterium | reverse complement strand
AATCATAGCTATATATTTTACAGAAAATAAAAAAGATCTTTAGGCCTGCCTACCGGCAGGCAGGTGAGAATTAAATTAACTTAAACTTCAAAATAATTTTCTTCTTCTTGCTTAAATATTTCAAAAATTTCTTCATTTGAATTTGCGTCAATAAGCTTTTGTCGAAATTCATCCTTATTCATCATTCGCGAAATTCTACTTAACAATTTTATATGTGTGCTTACCAGGTTATCTTTTCCGACAAGAAGAAAAACCAAATGCACTGACTGCCCATCTAATGCATCATAATTTACATCACGTTTTGTTTTGCCGAATGCAGCAATTATTTCGTTTACTGCATTAGTTTTTCCGTGTGGAATTGCGAATCCCTTTCCCACACCGGTAGACATTATTTTTTCTCTTTCTAAAACTGCGCTTCTAACTTTTTCAATATCGTTTATTCTTTCATCATCTTTAAATAAATCTATGAGTTCATTTATCACTTCTTCTTTATTCTGACCTTTTAAGTCGGATATTATAAATTCATCTTTTAATAATTCAACTAATTTCATTATCGACCGCCATTAAATAAAAGTATTTCTAAAACTTTGTAAATTGAAAAATAAATTTAACAATACCCTAAGCATGAAGCAATTAAAAAGGGAATTTCTTTGATCTGGGGCATCTAAAATTGGAGACAATTCTAAACAGTTTTGTTCAATTAATTGAGCAAACTTGTTAATCGTGTTAATGAGGACTTAGCCTGTGCATAATCGGGATTAAGCTCTATTGCATCCTTATAGTAACTTATAGCCGTATACCAGTCGCCTTTCTTTTCATATATTAAACCAAGATTATAAAGCGCATAGTATCGAAGGTCATAATTTGGAGCATCCAATGCTTGTTCAAGCCAATAAATTGCTTCATCATACTGCTTAAGAATAATTAAATAAGATCCAATATCATTATATGGATTACCGTATTCAGGGTCTAAATCAATAGCAATTTTACACTCAGTGATAGCGTCTTCCAGCTTACCTTGAATACTAAATGCCCAGCCTAAAAAAGTATGAGCTTTTGCTGTTGGAAAAGTTTTAATTGATTTTTTGTAATACTCAATCGCTTCTTCGATTTTTCCATCAAGATGAAATTTATAGGCAAGATTAAAATCGTCGATTGCCGAACTATATTTATCTTTTTCTTTCTTCATTCTTCAAAACTCTATCAAATCACAACTTTTATTCAAGTTTCTAATTATTATCTCTTTTACTATTAAGTAGCATACTTTGTGCCAAACAAAAATACTAAATATTTATTTTTTTGAGTAATTATTTGCCTCATTAACTGCTTTGAACTAATTTAGATGTAACAAATTTAATCGGGGAAGCACAATGGATATACAAAATAAAACAGTATTAGTTCTTGGCGGATTTGGATTAGTTGGCAGTGCGGTTGCGCGAAAATTAGTGTCAGAAAACCCGAAAAGAATTATTATTACATCTCTTAAACTATCCGAAGCTCAAGAAGCAGTTGGAAAGTTTGAGAAAGAATTCCCGAAAAAGGGAAAAGATTTTTTCATCCCCTGGGGTGGAGATATATTTGTTCGTGACGAATTTAGAGTTTTAAAAAGATCCGGAATACTTGAAGACAGTCAAAAAAGGCAGATTCTAATTTCAGATATAATGGATGAACTTTCCGAAGAAATTTTAAAAGCATCTTCAATATATCAACTGCTAAATGAATACAAACCTGAAATAATTATAGATTGCATTAACACTGCAACAGCAATCGCTTACCAGGATATTTATACTACTTATAGAAGCATTTCAAAAGTAATCAGCAATAAAGGTAATTATGATGAATTGGTAAACGAAGTGCAGAAACTTCTTTGCACTCTTTATATTCCTCAATTGATAAGACACATACAAATTTTATATGCTTCAATGGGAAATGTAAAAACAAAAGTCTACATGAAAATCGGAACGAGCGGAACCGGCGGGATGGGATTAAATATACCATACACACATAGCGAAGAAAAACCAAGTCGAGTTTTATTAAGCAAGTCTTCAATTGCCGGTGCACATACGCTGCTTTTATTTTTAATGGGCAGAACACCCGGCGGCGCAATTACCAAAGAGGTAAAACCTACCGCTGCAATAGCTTGGAAACGAATTGAGTTTGGTGAAATTAGAAGAAGAGGTGAACCCATAAAAATTGAAAATGTTGAATTGAGCGAAACTATTCCTTTAAAAGGTGAATTTACAATTTGCGAAAACAAGCAATACAAAACATCCGGTGAAACGTTAAAATCAGTTTTTATTGATACAGGTGAAAACGGAATTTTTTCTAAAGGTGAATTCGAAACAATTACTGCGCAAAAACAAATGGAATTTGTCACTCCCGAAGAGATAGCTGACATAGTTTTATATGAAGTACAAGGCGGCAACACAGGGCATGATATTGTAAGTGCATTAGATCATGCAACACTTGAGCCGACATACCGTGCCGGCTACATGCAGCATTCCGCAGTAGAAAAATTAGCTAGTCTTGAAAGAGAAAATAATATTCACAGTGTTGCGTTTGAATTATTAGGCCCGCCGAGACTTTCAAAATTGTTATATGAAATTCATCTGCTCAGATTATTTAATAATTCAATGTTTGATATTATAAATTCTTCTGCAGAGGCATTATCAGAAAATTCGCTTACCATCCTCTCTGAAAACTCAAAACTAAGAAATGAAATTATTTCAATTGGAATCCCGATTCTATTACCAAATGGCGAATCTTTGCTTCGAGGAAGCGTAATTAAAATCCCGGCATTCCGAGGTGAGAACAAGCTTGAAATAAATGAGGAAAATATTAATCGCTGGGCAAACGAAGGCTGGATTGATTTGAGAATTGAAAATATGCATAGATGGCAAATTAGAATTAAAGAATTGATGGAAGAAGCAGTGGCTATTCCGGAAGATGATTCAAGCTCAATGCATGTAAGAACGAAAACCTACTGGAATAATTTTGAAGAAATAAATATAGGAAAGATTTGCAGCTGGCTTTTCATTCATGAAGAGCAGGGCACAAGAATGAAATCGTGACTTTCACTCTGTGTCTTTGTGATCCATGTCTATTGGTTGAGCCTGTTGCAGATCTAAGTGTTACTGTCACATTGAGCTTGTCGAAATGTGAATTTATTTTGAAATGTCAGTCTTCGACAAGCTCAGACTGACACATTAAAACTTTTGCAACAGACTTAGTAATCTATCTTACAGTAGATTGCTTCGTCGTTCCTCCTCGCAATGACTTTGATTGGGTCATTCAGTTATCATATTCTTCACCGGCACTTCAATTCTAATTTTACCAGCAGTCTTAAAATAAAGAGTAACTTTTATCTTTTCCCCTTCTTTAAGATCTCTCTTCAATTTGATAAACATAATATGATGCTCACCTGGTTTAAATTTGAAAGTTGAATGAGGTTTTATTACCACATTTTTAACTTCCCTCATTCCCATCATATCACCCTTAGTGTAAGTTTCGTGCATTTGTACCAATTCAGCAAGGTTCGATTCAACTTTATACAAAGTGTCCGGTTTACCAGTATTATTTACGGCATCAAAAAACATTGCTGTATTCATTCCTTCGCCCGAAGTTCTAAGCCAGGCATTTTGAATATCAATCTTGTCTTTTGGTGAATTGATAAACGTCATTAAAATAATTAACAAAAACATTTTAATCTCCTATTGATTTTATATCTTCCACAATTTCATCAATGTTGGCTCTGCTTCCCCTGTAATCTTTTCGCACATTACCTTTTTGATCAATTAATGAAATGCGGTCAGTGTGAATATAGAAATATACCGGCTTTCCATCTTTTGTATATGTTGTGTCTCCAGAGAATGCCTTAACTCCCATTAAAGAAATGAGTGAGTCCACTACATTTTTTTTGCCCGTTAAAAATTCAAAATTGCTCAAATCAATATCTCTTATTTCGGCATATTGCTTTAAAACACTTGGAGTATCACGATCGGGATCAAAGCTTAATGCAGCTATTTGAACATTTCCAATATTTTCTTTTTTCAATTTTTCCTGAACCAAGTGCAAATTGTTTGTGGTTAACGGACAGATATCCGGGCAATTAGTAAATATAAATCCTATTACTAAAATCTTCCCTTTAAAATCATCCGGGAAATTTACCTTTGCACTGTCCTGGTTAATTAATTGAAATGAAGTAAAGATTCTTTTTTCAACTGGAAGTGTTGGCTTACAGCTATTTATTGAAATAAGTATTAATAGCAGTAGTAATAAAACAGCAGAATATTTTTTCACTGAAATAATTTTTAATGTCACACTGAGCTTGTCGAAGTGTGCCTGTAATTTGAATGTCAGTCTTCGACAAGCTCAGACTGACAAAGAAATCATTCGAAACGATCTCTTGTTAGTGTCTTATTTATTTAGAATTCGATTACAAACTTATTTTTATTTAAGGTTAGATACAATGCAGAAGAAATAGTTTCAGAAAATTTTACCTATCGCTTCAATTTAATTCTTCAAATAACATCCTCCTAAATCCTCCTTCTAAGGAGGACTTTCATTGGAGTGTTAATACATAAAAATTAGAATTCCAATCTTTCATTTAAACATTTTCCTAAACGCATCATTCCCCCTTTGAAGGGGGACGAAGGG
>CAZRMA010000178.1:0-2878 GCA_964600655.1 uncultured Ignavibacteriaceae bacterium | reverse complement strand
TATTATTAATCAATTGCATATTTTAATATATGTTAAATATAATTTTGCAACGCAAAAATCCTTTGTGCCCGGAGGGGAATTCTATATTGAACTAAGATACTTCTCCCGAACATCATTTGGAAAGCTGCTTCATCAATTCGAAATGACGGTATATCATTTTTTAGTGTTCAAAAATGCTGAATAAGTTTAAAATGGAGATATTATATAATAAATTAATAACACACTTTGGAGATCATTTGAAAAATAATTCTTCAGCATCAAATCCGTTAACTTCAACTAATGCAATTCTAATATATCTTTCTCTTTTCAAGTTGATACTACTTTTAATTTTTGCAGGCAATTACGGAATATTCAGAGATGAATATTACTACATAGAAACTTCAAAACATCTTGCATTGGGGTTTGTTGATCTGCAGCCATTATCCGCAATCATTCTTGCAGTCTCAAGATTTTTATTCGGTGATTCAATATTTGGAATAAGAATATTCTCATATCTCGCGGGCTCTGCAATTGTTTTTGTAACCGGACTAATTGCCCGCGAATTTGGGGGAAGTAAGTTCGCTCAAATTTCATCTGCTTTCCTGGTAATCTTCTCCGGAGTTGTTTTAGGCGCAAGCAGTTATTTCTCAATGAACTCTTTTGATATTCTTCTTTCCACTTTAATGTTTTACTACTTGATAAAATTGATTAATACCAACAACCCAAAATTGTGGATAGTAATTGGGATTCTATTCGGTGTTGGACTTGAAAACAAACTTACATTTTTGTTTTTAGGATTCGGACTTGCCGTCGGATTACTTTTAACAAAACACCGCAAGCAATTAAAAGTAAAAGAGCTCTGGATTGGAGTGACTTTAGCGATAATAATTTTTCTCCCAAATATTATTTGGCAGATTGCAAATCATTATCCGACACTTGAATTTATGCACAATGCGGCTTTGTATAAAAACAAATCAATGGGTTTAGTACAATTTTTTAGCAAATCATTGTTCGAATTAAACCCTGGTTACACACTTTTTATTTTTACTGCATTATACTTTTTATTTTTTAACATCGAGGGTAAAAAGTATAATTTAATGGGATGGCTTTATGTTTCTGTATTTTTTGTTTTTGCATTCAATAACGGCAAGCCATATTACATGGGAGTTTTGTACCCAATGCTTTTAGCCGCAGGAGTTGTTGGCGCTGATAAATTAATTGATATGTATTTAAGAAAATGGGTGAAAGTTGTGCTTGCCATTTTAGTTATTCCATTTTGTTTTATTGTCGTACCATTTGCTATTCCACTATTAAATGTTAATGCATTTATTAATTTGACAGAAAAAATGGGAATGAAACCCGAAAACGCTGAACGATCAGAATTAGGTTTGCTGCCGCAGTTTTATTCAGATAGATTCGGATGGGAAGGAATGGTTAAACAAGTTGCAGATGCATACAACCAATTAACAGAAGAAGAAAAAAAGCATACTTTAATATTTGGACAAAATTACGGCGAAGCCGGAGCGGTTAATTATTACAGAGAAAAATACAACTTGCCTCAAGCAATCTCTGCACATAATAATTATTGGATTTGGGGCTATCCCAAAAATTTCAAAGCTGAAGTTATAATTGTTATCGGCTCATCCTTAGAAGATAACAGCAAATACTTTGAAGATGTAAAACTTGCCGCACACCATTTTAATAAATACGGAATGCCTTTTGAAAATGTTGATATATTTATTTGCAAACATCCTAAAAAACCTTTGAAGGATGTTTGGGATAAGCTGAAGTTTTATATTTAATAGCAAGATTAATTCAAAAAATAATTAAAAGTATCATGAATATTGCATTTTTATTTGGTGCTGGCGTATCTATTCCATCAGGAATGGATAGCACTGAAACTCTTACGAATAAAGTTATGGATGGAAAATCTATTATTCGCGATTACCAAGGTAGATATAGAAATTTTTTACTTTTAGATGAAAGATCTATCGATAAAGGAATCGAATTTGTTGAACGAATTAAAAAACTATTTTTTATACTAAAAAACGATTTGGGGATGCATTATTCGTTTAAGAATAGAATAATAAATTATGAAGATTATTATTATATGGCTGACTCATTAAACACAGATGAGAACACGGAATATGAAAATCCAATAGTAGCATATTTTAGTAATAATTTGTTAAATAAACATACTTATCTCTTTAAACCGATAGATGGTTCCATTGATTTGAACAAACTAACAGAAGAAGCAAAGAATTACATTAAAGATCTTATTACTGATTCTTTAAAAAAAGCTCCTTCAAATTTAGAACAGTTTAAAATTGTTTCAAATGTAAATAGTGATAATGATTATGAAAAAGCTTTTATTTTCACTTTAAATCATGATACATTAATCGAACAATATTTATTAGAAAACAAGATTTTATTTTCAGATGGTTTTGTATCAAAGGATAACGAAATAAAGATTTGGGAATATAAATCATTTAAAGAAAAAATAAATCTATTAAAACTTCATGGCTCAATAAATTGGTTCAATTATGATACGAATGATTCTTATGAAAAAAACGTTTGCATTTATAATAACCCACCGCGTGATTATTTTCGTGCTTTAATAAATATAGGTAGTTTTAATAAATTAACTGAATACAGCAGAGGAATAAATTTCGATTTACAATGGCTTTTTAAAGAATATTTAACTTCATGTAAAAGAATTATAATTAGTGGTTATAGTTTTGGAGACAAAGGAATAAATAACAGAATTATAAATTGGTTATACGGAGATCGAGAAAGGAAAATAATT
Organism: uncultured Ignavibacteriaceae bacterium; assembly: GCA_964600655.1. GTDB lineage: Bacteria > Bacteroidota > Ignavibacteria > Ignavibacteriales > Ignavibacteriaceae > CAVSWT01. The sequence continues at coordinate 93 of CAZRMA010000178.1, read as the reverse complement.
GTTATTCATAAAAATGAAGAAGAGTTATTTCGGAATGCACGGTTTGCTATATATAGACATTGGCAGGAAGATAAGAGATCCAAGACAGATTTA
>CAZRMA010000177.1:0-7649 GCA_964600655.1 uncultured Ignavibacteriaceae bacterium | reverse complement strand
AACGCTAGCAGCTTAGCAAGCGGCGTTTATTTTTATAGAATTCAATCCGGTAATTATGTTAAAACAAACAAAATGATTCTTATGAAGTAATTTGATAAATAGAATTTGTCTATTGCTGTGTCCTTCGACTGCTGCTGATTTTTAAAAAATGAATTTCTTCAGCAGTCTATTTTTTTTATTGATTCGCATAGATTATAAAACTAACTTAAGAGCATATGAAAAAACTAATACTTTTAATTTTTATTTCTGTTATTTCCACTTTTGCCCAAAGCAATGATGAAAGTTGGAAATTGTACGATGACAGCGAAGTTGCAAGAGTTGACGTCAGCATTGATACCGCAGCTCTCGTCTGGCTTTATAATGATACTAATATATTAAGTGATTCGCTTCATTTAGCTTCCTTTCATTTTAAAAATAAATATATAGATGAAGCCGTTGATTCAGTTGGATTTAGGTTAAGAGGAAACACTTCACGAAGCGCTAAAAAGAAATCATTTAAAATTTCTTTTAATACTTTTGTTTCAGGTAGAGAATTCTATGGAGTAGATAAATTAAATTTAAATGGTGAACACAACGATCCTTCCATAATCCGAAGCAAAATGTGTTGGGATCTCTTTAAAAAAATTGGTGTTATTTCAAGCAGGTCATCTTACGCTGAAGTATATATTAATGGTCTATATTATGGACTTTATATTTCGGTCGAGCATGTTGATAATGAATTTTTAAAAAAGAATTTTTCTGATGATTCCGGTAATTTGTGGAAATGTTTATTCCCTGCTGATTTAACTTATAAAGGAGATGACCCAAACAGTTATAAGTTTACAGATAATGGAAGGCCTGTTTACGATCTTAAATCAAATGAAAGTGCAGATGATTATTCACAATTGGCAAGATTGATAAGTATCATAAATAGTACACCCGATAATTTATTTTTAGATTCGCTTGATAAAATTTTAGATGTTGCTTCTCTCTTAAAATATTTTGCAGTTAATAATTTAACCGGAAGCTGGGATAATTATTGGTCGCTTATGAATAATTATTATTTATATCATAATCCGACCAAAGATAAGTTTGATTTGATTCCTTATGATTATGATAATTCCTTCGGCGTAGATTGGTTCAATGTAGATTGGTCAAATGCTGATCCTTATAATTATCCCAGAGTGGTAGATGGTTCCAGACCTTTAGCCGAAAGGATTTTAAATAATTCGGAATTGAAAACACTTTATACACACTTTTTAGATTTTTATAATGAAAATGTTTTTAAGCTCTCTTATTGGAATGCAAAAATAGATAGTATTAAAAATATGATTACGCCGTATGCTGATGCAGATACTTTTCGAACAAAGGATTACGGATTTTCAATAGATGATTTTAACCAATCATATTCAAGCGGGAGCTATTCAAATCAGCATGTTAAAAATGGATTGAAACAATTTGTTAATCTTCGATACAACTCATTAAAAACTCAATTGAATTATGGAAATGCAAATCCGATAGTTTACGCTTTAAATTATTATCCAATTCATCCTGGCGCCAACGATTCTATACATATTGTTATTTCAGCATACTCACATGCCGGAATAGATAAAGCAGAAATTAATTTCACAAAATCTGGTGTTACGGGAAATCAATCGTATCCATTATTATTTCAACCCATCTCGGGAAGCAATAAAGTTGAAGATGCTGATAGATGGATAGGAACAATACCTCCATTAGGCCAAGGAGCTTCCGGGTATTTTACAATTAAAGTTAAAGATGTAAATCAAAACGAAATAATTTATCCCGGTTACAAATCAATAGAAATTAAAACTCCCTCAATTGAAAGTGAGAATCTGATTATCAACGAATTTATGGCAAGCAATTCAGCAACTATATCGGACACCGCAGGAGGTTTTGATGATTGGATTGAACTATATAATCCAACAACAACTGATGTGGCTTTAAGTGGAATGTATTTAACAGATAAACCTGATAATCTTACTAAATGGAAATTTTCCGAAGATAGCTTAAAAATAAAAGCGGGTGAATATTTAATAATTTGGTGCGATGAAGAACAGGAGCAGGGGAGCTTTCATACTAATTTTAAATTAAGTACCGGTGGTGAATTTATTGCATTAACAGAATCGGACGGTGTTACTGTAATTGATTCAATTTCATTTGGACTGCAAAGAACCGACACATCATTTGGAAGATTTCCTGATGCATCTGATTCATGGCAATTTTTTTCAAATCCAACTCCAGGCGAATCCAATTTGATTACAGGAATAAAAGATCCTGGAAATACAATTAAATCATTTGAATTAAATCAAAATTTTCCGAACCCATTTAACCCAACAACAAAAATAAGATACTCAATTCCTTTAATAGAAAGTCCCTTCCAAGGAGGGGCGAGGGGTGGGTTGATTTATGCACAACTAAATGTATATAATATTTTAGGCGGAGAAGTAGCAACTCTGGTAAATAAGCAGCAGCCACCAGGCAACTATGAAATTACATTTAATGCGGTCAACCTTCCAAGTGGTGTTTATTTTTATCAGCTTAAAGCTGGTGACTTTATTCAGACAAAAAAAATGCTGCTTCTAAAGTGACAGTATATCAAAAGTAAAACCTACGAGGTTTTGCTATATTAAATTGCTAATCTCGTTGAAGATGAAATATTAAACTTAGGAAACCTCGAAGGTTTGGCGAGACTTCTCCCTAAAAATTTCCTTCATTTAATTAACAATTTACTAATGCATCTGTTTTTCTTATCTTTGAAACTTCGAAAAGCAGGTTAAACAAAAGTGATAAATAAATCAAAAAAAGCTGTTATAGCAGTCAGCGGTGGAATGGATAGTTGTGTGACGGCAGCAATAGCTAAGAAAAATTATGATATGGCTTTTGTCCACATTAATTATGGTCAGCGCACAGAAGCAAGAGAATTAAAATCATTTAACGATATTGCAAATTATTATGAAGTGAAAGATAGACTTGTAATTGATTTTCAACATCTTGCAAAAATCGGCGGGTCATCTTTAACAGATAAAAGTATTGAGGTAACAAAGGCAGACTTAAGCAATAAAGAAATACCAACTTCTTATGTGCCGTTTAGAAATGCAAACATCTTATCAGCATGTGTAAGCTGGGCGGAAATTTTAAGTGCAGAAGCAATTTTTATCGGTGCTGTTTATGAAGATTCATCAGGATATCCTGATTGCCGTCCCGAGTTTTTTTCTGCCTATGAAAAAATGATAGACGTTGGAACAAAGCCAGAAACAAAAATTAAAATATTTACACCAATTATAAATCTTTCTAAATCCGAAATTGTCAAAAAAGGAGTTGAATTAAAGGCACCGCTTCATTTAACATGGTCTTGTTATCAAAATGAGGATGCGGCATGCGGAGTTTGCGATAGCTGTGCACTGCGTTTAAGAGGGTTTCAAATGGCTGAAATGGAAGATCCGATCCCATATAAAGTAAAACCGGATTATTTTGAGAAAATAAAAAACTAATTTTAAATGAGAATACAATGAGTGAAAAAATAAAATTATTAGAAGTGTTTGAAAATAAATATCCTGACAGAGATTACACCGTTATTCATGAAGCACCGGAATTTACATCAGTCTGTCCTAAAACCGGACAACCCGATTTTGCAACGATAGTTTTAGAATATGTACCAGATAAACTTTGCATCGAATTAAAATCATTAAAGTTTTATTATAACTCTTACCGAAATGACGGAATTTATTTTGAATCCGTTACAAACCAAATTTTAGATGATCTTGTAGAAGTTTCAAAACCAAGATTCATGCGTATAACTGCTGAGTTTAATGTCCGCGGCGGAATCGGTTCAATTGTGGAGGTTGAATATGCACAAGAAGATTACTATTCAGATAAAATTAAATGACATTTATTTTGTATTTAATACGAAAAACTTATGCCCGAAATTATTGATTTAAAAAATGATTTTGAAAGAAAGAGAGAAGAACTTTTTAAGGATAGTTCTTTAAGAAAAAATTCACTTTCATTCTGCAAAAAACACACCTTGCTTGTTGAAAATTATATTAAAGATTTGGCCAAGGAAAAAAATTACAAGTTTGCCCTGGCTTCAGCCGGAAGCTTTAGCAGGCAAGAACTATCCCCATTTTCAGATATAGATTTAATGTTTATTGCAGAAACTTTTAATCATAATAACGATGATATAACTGAGCTGGTAAAACTTTTTTGGGACAGCGGCATCGAAGCATCTCATACAGTGAGAGATTTTACGGATATTAAAAAATATTTAAAAGAAGATCTTCATACATTCACACAATTTTTTGAGACTAAATTTTTACTTGGTTCGCGTGAAGTTTATGATAAATGGAATAAAGAAATTTTTGCATCTTTAAATCCTAAAACCATTAATAATTTGTTCAATGATTTTTTTAATGACATTCATGACCGGTATGAAAAATATGGGGATTCACCTAAAGTTTTAGAACCGAATGTTAAATTATCTGCCGGTGGATTAAGAGATTTTCAGGCAATAGAATGGATGTACATATTAAAAAATAAATCTCTAATCATAAAAGATAATGATACTACTCAAGCCGAAGCAATCGTTAAAATTTTAAAAGAGCAAAATTATACTACTGAAAACGAGTGTAGAAGATTAATTGACAGCTATTCTTTGATTTTACAGGTTCGAAATTTAATTCATCTTTTTTCTCAGCAAAAAAATGACAGGTTTGAATTTACTCTGCAGCAAAAAGTTTCAAGTTTCCTTGTTCAGAAAAAAGACTCTTTGGCGGTTTTCATGCATGCGTATTTTAAAGCGGCAAACGTTATCAACCGCTTCTCCAAATCGATGATAAAAATATTCCAGGAGGAAATTTCAAATCCATTGCCTGATTCCCTCAGCATCCAATTAGACGATGATTTTATAATTAAAGGGAAAACAATTTATTACGTAAATGAAAAAGAACCCTCTCTTTCAGATATATTAAGAGGATTTTATTATCGCGGTTTGTATAGCGGCCATTTTGATGAAAGTTTTAGATCACTCATTGTTGAAATTGTTGAAAATAAAGGTTACCAGGAAATAAGCGGATCAGAGTCTTCAGTGTTTTTTAGAGAAATATTGAAGCTGCCTAAAAATGTCGGCCAAACTTTATCTGTTATGAATGAACTTGGTGTTCTGTCATCTTTTCTTCCCGAGTTTGAAGATTTGATTGGATTTTTACAGCACGGAGTTTACCATTGCTATACGGCGGATGAACATACTTTGATTACTATTAAAAATTTGGAGATGCTTGAAAAAGATACTTCACCTTTAGGAAAAATTTATAACAATTTGAAGAATAGAGAAATTCTTCATCTTGGATTGTTATTTCATGATATAGCAAAACCAATAAACATTTCAGGACATGAAATTATCGGTGCGGAAATGGCTTCATCAATCATGAGCAGACTTGGTTACAGTGATGAAGAAATTGAGCACGTTACTTTTTTAGTACATAATCACCTCGTGATGGAACAAGTTGCCTTCCGTAGAAATTTAAATGATCCTGAAACATTAAATAATTTTACGTCAAGATTTAATTCAGTTGAAGATCTTGAACTTCTTTATCTTGTAACTTACGCAGATCTTTCTGCAGTTAATCCGGCTGTTTGGACATCATGGAAGAGTGACTTGCTTTCGGAACTTTATATGAAAACCAGGTCAATGCTAGATGAACAGATCAGCGGCGAAGAATTAATCAAATCATCAACGTACATTGTTCCTAAAGAGATTAGCAAGCATTCTCCGATGATCAATGAATCACATGTTCAAGAGCATATTGAATCTATTAATGATATTGCTTATGCGCATCAATTTTCAGATCAGGAAATTGCAAAACATGTTGAAGAAATTCAAAAAGGGGATGTAATATCATCTTTGTTTACAGAGTTAAATGATTTTACTAATGTAACGGTAATTACAAAAGATTTTCCCTCTCTTCTTTCAAAACTTTGCGGAGTGTTTTCAATAAACGATGCTAACATTCATGATGCAAAAATATTTACTCGAAAGGACGGAGTTGTAATTGATACTTTTAACCTCTCAGATTTCAGAACCGGAAGAAAAATTGAACCTCAGCGATACGATAAAATCAGCAAAGATTTAAAGTCGGTTGTTTCCGGAATGATGCAGCTGAACCAAGAATTTGCTAAGTTGAAAACGCGGTGGTGGAGAATTGAAAATAAATTTTTTAAACGTTCAGGGAAAATAAAAGTTGTATTCGAGAAACATAAGACTTATACAATAATTGATATTTATTCTCCTGATAGACTTGGATTTTTATACCAAGTAACAAACAAGATGAATGAACTTGGGTTGATGATAATCTTTGCAAAAATTGCAACCCGTAGTGATGATATAGTTGATGCTTTTTATGTTTTAAATCGAAACGGCAAAAAAATATCTACAAATGATTACGAATTCATTAAAGAAGAATTGACTGAAACAATAAATCAAATGTTATAGGAAACAGCTTGAACTTTATGGAAAAGGAGAAACCTGTTGGTGTTTTTGACTCCGGTATCGGTGGATTAACTGTAGTAAAAAGAATTTCTTCTACATTGCCGCAGGAAAGTATAGTTTATTTTGGAGATACTGCACGTGTGCCATACGGTTCAAAATCAAATGCAACGGTTATTGAATATTCAATGCAGGACGCACGGTTTCTAATTAATAAAAATGTGAAAGCCATTGTTGTTGCGTGTAATACCGCATCTTCAATCGCAATTGGTGAACTTAAAAAAAATTTTCATGTTCCTATTATTGGAATGATTGAACCGGGCGCAGAAATGGCATCGAAAGAAACAAAAAACGGCAGAATAGGTGTCATAGGGACAAGAGCAACAGTTAATAACAAAGCTTATTCAAAAGAATTAAAAAAAATCGACGGGAAATTTTTTGTGTACGAAAAAGCTTGTCCTTTGTTTGTCCCTTTAGCAGAAGAGGGCTGGACAAAGCACAAAGCAACATATGAAATCGCTGAAGAATATTTAAAGGAATTGAGAGATTTAAAAATTGATACCCTGGTTTTAGGCTGCACTCACTACCCAATTTTAGCTGAAGTAATCCAGGAAGTGATTGGGAAAGATGTAACATTAATTGATTCTGGAATTGCTTCTGCGGAAGTAGTGAAAAATGAATTAAATAGAATCGGTTTTGAAACCAACTCTAATGTCCAGGGAAGACAGAGTTTTTATGTAAGCGACATTCCAGTAAAATTTAAAGAGGTTGCCGAATTGTTTTTAGGAAATGAAATTAATGATATTCAAAAGGTTGATTTGGAAGTTCTTACAGAACCTTTGTGAACAGCTTTTATTGGCAGTTTCTGAAATTCTTTTTCTTTCTTTGCCGGATTCTCTTCTTTTAAATCTGATTTTGAATTGTCAAAATATTGCAGCGCCTCTTCCATTGAATCAAATACATCAAATAACTTGATTGTTCCGGTTATATGAAGCATATCATAAGCAAACGTTTTGGGAGAAATTAGGACTAATTTTCCATTCATACTATTAATTTTTTTTAGGGCTACAACCATAGTTCCTAAAAAAGTTGAATCCATATAATTACAAGCGCTTAAATCAATTATCATATTAGTACAGCCGTTATCTATTTCGCAAGACAAAAT
>CAZRMA010000176.1:0-7656 GCA_964600655.1 uncultured Ignavibacteriaceae bacterium | reverse complement strand
CTTAGCTCGAGTTGTTTCCATAGTTGGGATCATTTGTGAACAGCCCTCGATAAGGAGTAAAATTATTAAACCGGTAATTATGTAAATAAAATATTTAATCGTTTGCATATTTGTTTCTCAATAATAAGGTACAACAATATTTGTTTCACTGCCGTTCGTTGAATCTAAAATATTAACTATAATGCCCTCGTTTGATGGTGAAACATCAATTATATAATCTCCAAGTTCATAATGGCCTTCTGTTAAAGCATTATCTCCGAATGCAGACTGAACAAGCTGCCGTGAAAGTTGACTCAGAATTTGCCTATTCAAGCTTTGCTGAAAATCAGCTAACGGATTGGAATTATATGAACTGCTTGCACTGCTGCTTTCAGTAAAAGTGTTTTGGGCTTGTGCTTCGTTGAACATCCATGAAGCATTGTAAGGGTTCCCTCCAACGAAAGATGGGTTAATTGGATAGTAGACTAACTCTTGAGCTAAGGATTTGTTAGGGATGAATAAAATTATCCCCAAGAAAAAAAGAAAATAGAAAAATAGTTTTTGCATTGCTCCCTCAAATTTTAAGTTCTAAAAAATGCCGCTTCCTTTCATTTCATCGCCGTTCAACTCTTTTTGAATTTCTTCATAGTTCTGCAAATAATTCATCGAAAGCTGCACTGCATAATCAGCCAGTTCTTCAATAAGTTCGTATCTCGTTTGCAATCTGTTTTCAAAAATTTGTGTATCATTTATTTTTACTGAAATCTGTGTCCCTAAACTTGGAATAGGCTTTTCTGAAATCACGATTGTAAAGTCATTCGGTAATTGCGGGCTATCCCACTTTTGATAGAACAAATCATAAAAATCATGTCCAAGCTTTGTTTGAGTTTCATCAACTACCAGCCCTTTTATTTCAATATCTTTAAATTCATTGTTTGTCTGTAAAGGAGGTGAATTCCCCTTTAATGTGTCTTCAACTATTCTATTCTGAACATTTCCACTAACATTTTTATTTTTATTCAAATATGGTTCCAATATTTTTTTATCGGTTAAGTTTTTTTGGTCTTTCCATTTGTCTATTTTTTTTTGCAACGAAATATGCACTCTGTTATAAAATTCAGGCAAAGCACTTATCTTTTTTAATTTTAATGAGTTAAGCTTTAATTGCAGCGCTTCTTTTTTACCTTCTCTACCACTAATCTGTTTATCTAATTCATTTAATGAATTTTTAAAAATATTAATTTCACTATCGCTGGCGCCAATTAGTTGGTGAAAATCTACACGATTATTTTGTGATGAATCATTTTCCATTCTTACAAATTCATTATGAAGAGAATCTATTTGAGACAGAATTATCATTTTAATTTGGTTAACCAAATTCAATTGACTCTTATTTTGCGCATTAATATTCTGGTTAAAAAATAAAATTGCCCCTAAGCATATAACAAAAATTTTATTATTTGTAAGATTAATTTTCAATCCAGTTTTATTAGATGGATCCTGAAAATTTTTATAAATAAAACTTATTGCCCGCAAAATCATTCTATTAAAATCTCTCTAAAAAATGTTTTGAAGAAATTGAAAACAGTATTATTATTCTTTGAAATACTGTATTATTTATAATTATTATTAAGTTTTAGAAAATATTAAGGGGGTGATCAAATGAGCTAAAAATTATTACCCCGCTCGCCTGTTTAATCCCTTAATAAAATTTTCTACTTTTTTTGGAGGGTTAAAAAGAAAGAAAATTATTACTGAAAAAAGCGTATTCAATTACTTAAATAAACTTTTCCATGTCAATTCTATATATACAATAAATAAAAAGTATTTTGGAAAATTAAGTGAAAATAGTTTATTTAAAATGTAATCAAGGAAATAAAGGTCAATGAATGTGCCAATTAAAATGTTTGTTAGAAGCAATTATTTGAAATTTTGGGTATTTAAAAAATCTATTCTGAGTCAATTTCTTTATAGATGATTCAAAATAGTATAAAAATATTGATTTTTATTAAGCTGGAAGAAGATATTATTTAGTGTGAAATCCTATTTTTTCAATCAGCGGCTTTGCTTTTTCAGCGTCGCTTTTTGATTCGAATGAAAGCCTGAATGTACCCCCTGTTCCTTCTCTGATTTTCAGTAATTCTAAATCTTTGATGTTAATTGAATTTTCAAAAAGTACTGAAGTGAGTTTGCTTAAAACTCCAGGTTCGTCTTTAACAAAAACAAAAAGATCATAAAGTGGATTTATAAATCCTTTTGTATTTTTAGGAATTTCATCCCGTTTAACACGCGCAGTTTCAAATATTTTTTCCAGTGACGTCAAATCCTTTTTCATCACCAGGCTGTCAATTTCCGTAAATTCCGAGAGAAAATTTATCAATGATTTCACTATCGCATCTTTGTTATGCTTTATTACCGGTTCCCAAATACTAAAATCACTTGATGCAATTCTCGTCATATCCCTAAATCCGCCGGCAGCAAAATCTAGATAATTAATGTCTTTATTTTCACGGCTGACGGTGTTTACTAATGCCACAGCAAGCAATTGAGGCAAGTGGCTTACTTTTGCAACTATTTCATCATGTAAATATGGATTTAAAAATTTAATTCTTGATCCAAGAATTGTAATTATCTCCAAAAGAAGTTTATAATTTTCAGAATCAATTTTTTTATCTGTTAAAATATATACAGCGTTTTCAAATAGAAGAGGATCAGAATTGTCATAACCACCTTTTTCTTTGCCTGTCATTGGGTGTCCGCCAATATATTCACCTTTTTCTTTTATTAGTCTCCACTTATCTTCAAAAACAGATTTCACACCGCAAACATCTGTCATTATGGTTTCATCACTTATAACTGGAGCTAATTTCTCAAATGCTTCTATCGATGCTTCGGTAGGAAGGCATAAAAATATTATATCGGAATCTTTTGCTTCTTCAATTTTCCTCAATTTAAAATTGATAATATTTTCTTTGAATGCGCTCTTTAAAACATCAGGTTTATCAAACGCGCTGATAGAAATTTGGTGGTCGGAATTTTTTAATCCTTTGGCGATTGATCCGCCAATTAAGCCAAGTCCAATTATAGATATGTTTTTTGTTTCCAAGAATTTAAATCGTAAAAATTATAATGTAAAAATATTAAATAGAATTATTTTTTAATGAAGAATTAGATGACGCTTTTATTGATTTTTGACATTTAATCTTTTAATTCATTCTTCTTCCAATAACTTCAGCAATCAATTTAACCTGTTTCATAAGGTCTTCAAACTGCTCCGGCAATAAGGCCTGCGGGCCGTCAGACAAAGCTTTTTCCGGATCATTATGGACTTCAACCATTATTGCATCTGCACCAGCAGCAACAGCAGCACGAGCCATTGGTATAACTTTATCACGCAAACCAGTAGCATGTGATGGATCAGCCACAACCGGTAAATGACTGCGATTATGAATGACAGGTATTGCTGAAAGATCAAAAGTGTTTCGGGTATAGGTTTCAAAAGTCCTAATGCCTCTTTCACAAAGCATCACTTCTTTATTACCACTTGATAAAATATATTCTGCAGACATAAGCAAATCTTCAACCGTAGCAGCCAGACCTCTCTTTAACATGATCGGTTTTGTAGCTTTTCCCAAGTCTCGAAGCAATGGAAAGTTCTGCATATTTCTTGCGCCAACTTGAAAAATATCAGTGTACTCTTGAATCAATTCGATTTGGCTCGTTTCCATTACCTCTGTTATAACTAAAAGATTATATTTGTCGGCAGCTTTCCTAATTAGTTTTAATCCTTCTTCGCCAAGCCCTTGAAAAGCATAAGGAGAAGTACGCGGCTTAAAGGCACCACCTCTTAGTATTTTGGCTCCGCTCTTTGACACAATTTCAGCAATGGTCATTATTTGATCTTCATTTTCAATTGAGCAGGGGCCTGCCATCATTATAACTTCATTACTGCCTACAATAACGTCTTTTATTTTGATCTCTGTATCTTCTTTTTGGAATGTACGGCTTGCTAATTTAAATGGCTCTGTAATACGATAGACTTCTGCAACACCATCAAGTATTTTTACTTTCCGGATATCAAAATCCGGTTTTACTCCAATTGCCCCAACCACTATTTGTTCAACACCGGTAGATTTATGAATAGCGAAACCGTAATCTTCAAGATGTTTAATTACATTTTCGATCTGCTTATCTGAAGCATTTTTATGAAGAACAACTACCACTTTTTACTCCTGAATAAAATATTAGCTTGTCAGGCTGAGCTTGTCGAAGACTGACATACAATAATAAATTCACACTTCGACAAGCTCAGTGTGACAATATAAATAATTAATGAAAACTTTTTTCTCCGGCTTTAATAGCAACATCAATATAATCTTCTTTTGCCGGGATTGCACAGGAATATTTTGTACTGTAAGAACAATAAGGACTGTAAGCTAAATTGAAATCAATAGTGTAAGTATAATTAGGATCAGTCATCATTTCAAAATCCAAATACCTGCCAACTCCATATGTTTCTTTCCCGGTTGTTTTATCTGTAAACCAGATGCTGTAATATTCTTGACCATTTCTTGTTACACCTTTGTACACATTTATTTTGTGGTCTTCATTTTTAAAATTCCAAATTACATAACCAAACTTTACAACTTTTCTTTCTTCACCTTTGGTTCCGTAAATTTTCACGGTATCCTTATTTACGTTTTCATTTAATTTACTTCTGAATACAAAATCAGGATCAACTTTGTAATATTTTAATGGTGCGAAATGCGCCTCGGGATCCTGATTAAATGGCGAAGAAGGATTGTTTTTCATATAATCATCTTTTTCTTTCCTGGACTTTTCAATTTGTGAAATGTAATTTTTATCTTCCTGGGATGAATTCTTCCCACATGAAAAAAAACTAAAGATTACTATTGCTGCCAATAAATAGATTAAAATTGATTTCATAATTGTTACTTTTATTACTGTTAATTTAATGTTGCAATTTGACCTTTGAATTTTGAATTAAGTCTTCTCTTTCACTCTCTTTTTTAATTCATTTAATTTATTTAATGCTTCAACGGGAGTAAGATCATTAATTTCAATATCGTCAATTTCTTTTCTTATTTTATCATCTTGAATTTCAAACATGCTGATTTGATTTTCATCCGCCGCTTTTATTTTCTTTAATTTTTCTTTCTTCTCTTCATAGGGAGTCAACTCCTTACCTTCAAGATTTTGAAGAATTTCCTTTGCCCTGTTAGTAACAAATCTGGGAAGTCCTGCCATTTGCGCTACTTGTATTCCATAACTATGGTCGGCACCGCCGGGAGTTACCTTGTGAAGAAAAATTACTTTGTCATCATATTCACGTACATCTACTTTATAATTTCTGATCCGTGGAAAAATTTCTGCCATTTCATTTAACTCATGGTAATGAGTTGCAAATAATGTTTTCGCAGAAACTTCAGGATTTTCATGAAGAAATTCTGTGATTGCCCAGGCGATAGAAATCCCATCAAAAGTACTGGTACCCCTTCCGATTTCATCAAGTAAAATTAGGCTTATATCAGTTGCGTTATTTAGAATATTTGCGGCTTCTTGCATTTCAACAAGAAAAGTGCTTTCACCGGCAGAAATATTATCGCTTGCTCCAACGCGTGTAAAAATTCTATCAACTAACCCAATATGTGCTTCCTTTGCCGGGACGAATGATCCAATTTGCGCTAACAAAATTATAAGTCCAATTTGACGAAGATAAACAGATTTACCTGCCATATTTGGGCCCGTTAAAATTATAATCTGGTTTTCTTCATTATCCAGCTGACAATTGTTTGAAGTAAACTTTTCTCCCGGTGGCAGAATTCTTTCCACAACAGGATGTCTTCCTTCAACGATATCAATTTTCTTATCATCACTTAAAATTGGTTTCACATAATTATACTGTTCAGCAGATTCAGAAAATGAAATTAAACAATCAAGTGTAGCAATCATTCTGGCATTTAATTGAATACTTTCTGATTCAGCAGCAACCATTAATCTTACTTCATTAAATAACTGCGATTCAAGTTCATAAATTTTTTCTTCGGCATTAAGAATTTTATCTTCATACTCTTTTAAAGCCGGGGTGATAAACCTTTCAGAGTTTACCAGCGTTTGTTTTCTAATATAAGTTTCCGGGACTTTATCTTTTTGCCCATTGCTGACTTCAATGTAATAACCGAAAACTTTATTAAAATTAACTTTAAGTGTAGAGATATTTGTTTTTTCTCTTTCGGTCTTTTGAAGATTAGCAATCCAATCTTTCCCGTGAAGAGAAATATCTCTCAGTTCATCAAGCTCAACACTGAAGCCGCTTTTAATAATGCCGCCGTCAGCAATACTTAACGGCGGATGATCAACAATTGAAGTTTGAATTTTATTAACTAGCTTATCCAATGACGATAAACTTTCACCAAGCTGAGCTAAAGTTTTCACCTGAAAATTTTTTAATTCATCTTTTATTAAAGGAATTTTTTTAAGCGAAGTTTTAACTGCAATTATTTCTCTTGGATTAGCCCTGCCTGTGCATACTTTTGAAATTAATCTTTCGAGATCGCCAATTTCTTTTAAATGATTTACAATTTTATTTCTTGAAGATTTATTCGTTGATAGCTCTTCAACACTTTCCTGACGCTTTAAAATCAATTCAAGCTTTTTTAAAGGGGCAGAAATCCATTTTTTTAATAATCTTCCTCCCATTGCAGTTTCTGTTTTATCCAGAATCGAAATTAGTGACCCTTCCCTTCCCCCGTCATTCATCGAAAAAGTAATTTCTAAATTTCTTTTTGTTGAATAATCCAGAGCCATGTATTCTGAAGGATTGTGAGCTGAAACTTTATTTAAATGGGAAAGGTTTGTCTTTTGAGTCTCTTGAAGATAATTAAGTATAACTCCGCTTGAAATAATTCCCGCAGTAAAGTTTTCAATTCCAAATCCTTTTAATGTTACCGTTTTAAACTGCATTATTAAAAGATCTTTTGCATATTCAAAATTAAAAATCCAATCATCAATTTTAGTCACTCTTATAGAGGGATTAACTTTCTTTACAATATTCTGGATAAGCTCTCTATCTTTCTTCTGTACTAAAATTTCCGAAGGCGAAATTGACTCAATCTGCTGTTGAATTAATTTTGATGGAACTTCAAAAGCATAAAACTCTCCTGTAGAAATGTCACAGAAAGATATTCCGCCGATATCTTCTTTAATGCAAATGCTCATCAAGTAATTATTTTTTTTATGATCAAGCAGCTTATCAGAAAACGCAACTCCGGGAGTAACCACTTCAATCACATCACGCTTAACAATTCCCTTAGCGAATTTTGGATTTTCTACCTGTTCACAAACCGCAACTCTAAATCCTGCACGAACTAATTTTGGTAAATAAGTATCAATTGCGTGATATGGAAATCCTGCAAGAGGTGTAGCTTCAGCATTTCCATTTCCGCGTTTAGTTAAAGTAATTCCCAGCACTTTTGAGGCAGTTTTTGCATCTTCCTCAAAAGTTTCAAAAAAGTCACCCACACGAAAAAGCAAAATAGTATCCGGGTGAGCTTCTTTAATTTTATAATATTGGGACATTAAAGGAGTTTTACTCATAGCCTAAATTTAAATTGAATTTAAAGATACCTCAATGATGAAATAATATCAATTTTGAAG
>CAZRMA010000175.1:0-7702 GCA_964600655.1 uncultured Ignavibacteriaceae bacterium | reverse complement strand
GGAAAAACTTGTTTATATTTTAACTGAAATAACTAAAGCACAATTATTAAATATTCAACTCGGGCGTATGAAAGATAATGGCACCTTAAAGCATACACATGTTTCATTAGCGAAAAGAAATAATTGCGAGAAGGCATTAGAGATAGCAAGAATCTCCAGAGAAATATTAGGTGCTAATGGTATTTTAGATGAATATCCTGTGATGCGTCATGCAGCAAATTTAGAATCAGTGAAAACATACGAAGGTACTCACGAAATGCATACATTAATTGTGGGTGAGGATATAACAGGCTTTCCGGCCTATGAATAAATAATCAAAGGACCTCTTGTGGTCTTTTTTTATATATAATAAAAACTCTAAAATTTTTATGAATGATAAATTGAAAATACGTGAGGGACTAACTTTTGACGACATCCTATTAGAGCCTGGTAAATCAAATGTACTGCCTAGAGAAGTAGATGTTAGTACAAATTTAACTCCAGATATTAAATTAAATATTCCGATTATTTCAGCAGCGATGGATACTGTTACAGAATCAGCCATGGCAATTGCAATAGCAAGGGAGGGTGGAATTGGGATACTTCATAAAAATATGAGTATCGAAAAACAGTGCGAAGAAGTAGATAAAGTAAAAAGATCAGAAAGTGGAATGATCCGTAATCCGGTTACATTAACTGTAGAAAAAACCATTGGCGATGCACTTGAGCTGATGAGAAAATATAGTGTTTCCGGTATTCCGATAGTGGATTCAAACGAAAAACTTGTTGGAATTCTGACAAATCGTGATTTAAGATTCGAACCAAACATAAATTTAAGAGTTAAAGATCTGATGACCAGTGAGAACTTAATTACTGCTTCGCTCGGAACAGATTTTGAAAAAGCTGAAAAAATTCTCCAGAAATATAAAATAGAAAAGCTGCCTGTTGTAGATAAAAATGGAATATTGAAAGGTTTAATTACATTTAAAGATATTCAGAAAAAAAAGAAACATCCTAACGCTTGCAAAGATGATAATGGGAGTTTAAGGGTGGGAGCAGCAGTTGGGATCACTTTTGATACTCTGGACAGAGTTGCTGCACTATCAAAAGCCGGGGTTGACGTTATTGTCATAGATACTGCTCATGGTCATTCTGCTGGTGTAATCAAAATGATTAAAGAGGTAAGAAAGAAATTTAAATATGAGCAACTAATCGCTGGTAATATTGGGACTTATGAGGCTGCACTTGATTTATTGAATTGTAAAGTTGATGCTGTGAAAGTAGGAATTGGGCCTGGATCAATTTGCACAACAAGAATAGTTGCAGGAGTTGGAATTCCACAGATAACGGCTGTCTCTGAAGTTTACAGAGCACTTAAATCTAAAAAAATTCCTATTATAGCGGACGGTGGCATAAAGCAAACTGGAGATGTTCCGAAGGCGATTGCCGCGGGAGCAGATTCAGTGATGATAGGAGGACTGTTTGCCGGTGTTGATGAAAGCCCTGGAGAAAAAGTTTTATACGAAGGAAGAAGTTTCAAAATGTACCGCGGAATGGGATCTCTTGAGGCAATGAAGGAGGGGAGTAAAGATAGATATTTTCAGGATGCTGAAGATGATATTGCCAAACTTGTTCCAGAAGGCGTTGAAGGAAGGGTTCCATTTAAAGGTCCGATATCGGATACAATCTATCAGCTCATTGGGGGGTTAAGAGCTGCCATGGGTTATTGTGGTGTTAAAAATATATCAGATCTTAAAATTAAATCTAAATTTATAAAGATTACTTTATCGGGCTTAAGGGAAAGTCATCCGCATGATGTCATAATCACAAAAGAAGCCCCAAATTATCACTCCTAAAATGAATAAATTAGGAATTGTAATATTGAGTTCTAAAGTTTTAAAAATTCTACATTAATCAGATTATGTTCAAAGTTTTAGTTATTGCATATTATTATCCCCCTTTAGGCTTGAGCGGTGTACAAAGAACTGTAAAGTTTACAAAATATTTAAAGAATTATAATTGGGAACCTACAGTTATTACTACAGGAAATGTAGCTTATTTTGCACACGATGAATCTCTTCAGAAAGAAATTGAAAAAGAAAATATTAAAGTAATAAGAACGAATGCTTCTGATCCGAATTCAGTACTTAGCAAATTTGGAACAATAAAGATTCCTGAAAAATTAAGAAAAATTCTTAATCGAATTAGTCAGACTTTTTTCATTCCCGATAATAAAGTTTCATGGTCGAATAAAGCGTACAAAGTTGCTTCTGAATTACTTACTAAGGAATCGTTTGATATAATCTATGTAACTATACCTCCATTTTCATCGTTTTCAATAGCAGCCAAATTGAAAACTAAATTTAATGTTCCTCTTTTTGTTGACTACAGAGACCTCTGGTTTGGAAATCAATTTGCATTTTATCCTACTCCGCTGCATAGCTTTTTACATAAACGGATGGAGTACAAAGCATTAAGAGCAGCGGATAAAATAATAGCCACAAATAGAAGAATAAAAGAAAAACTAATTAACTATTATCAGTTTTTAACATTTGAAGATATATTTATTATTCCACATGGATATGATGATGAAGATTTTGAAAATTTATCTGTAGAAAAAAAATCAAATAGTAAAATGAGAATTACTTATTCAGGAATATTCTACGAATTTATAACACCTAAATATTTATTAAAAGCTTTCAAAAAAATCTCAATTGAGCGGCCGGATATTTCATCAAATATAGAACTTCATTTTATAGGTCTCTTAAAGAATGAAAATAAAAAATTGATACGAAAATTAAATCTGGATGATTACGTTTTTGAATACGGGTATCTTCCTCATAATGATGCACTTTCCAAAACAATGACGAGTGACGTACTTTGGATGATGGTAGGTGAAGCCAGAAATTCTGCAACAATTTCCAGTGGAAAATTATATGAATACTTTGGCACACGAAAACCGATAATTGCATCATTACCTGAAGGTGCTTTAAAAGCTGCTGCAGAAGGTTATGGAGCTGCATTTATTACACAACCGGATAATATTGAAGAAATAAAACAAACTATAATCAGTGTCTATGAGCTTTATGTGAAAAATGAACTGCCCAAACCGAATGAAGATTTTGTTAAACAGCATCAAAGAGATTATTTAACAGAACTATTATCAAAGCAATTCCAATTTTATATTAAGGAAGAAGTAGTATGAATGTTTTGTTAATAGGTTCTGGCGGAAGGGAACATGCATTAGCTTATAAAATTAAAGAAAGCAAGCAGCTTAATAAATTTTATATTTCTCCTGGAAACCCAGGCTCTGAAAAGCTGGGGATAAATGTCAAAATAGATTTGTCAAACAAAACCGAACTTCTAAATTTCTGTGCTCAAAATAAAATTGACTTAATTGTCATCGGGCCAGAACAGCCCCTTGTAGATGGCATTGCAAATAAACTTCGAACAGCTGGTTTTAAAGTTTTTGGGCCTGATTCTGAAGCCGCTCAAATTGAAGCCTCGAAATCATTTGCAAAAAGATTAATGGAAAAATATAATGTTCCTACTTCTTCATTTGCGGAATTTAATTCAAGTCAGTATGATGAGGCATTAAAATATTGTAGAGAAAATACATTTCCCTTAGTAATAAAAGCAGATGGTTTAGCTGCCGGTAAAGGAGTTTTAATCTGCAAAAATATTGAAGAAGCTAAATCGGCTTTAAATGAATTGTTGAAAGATAAAATTTTTGGTGCTTCAACCGATAAAATAATAATCGAAGAATTTATGGAAGGCGAAGAAGCTTCAATATTCGCTATTACTGATGGTGAAGATTTTATCATATTACCATCCGCTCAGGATCATAAAAGAATTGGAGAAAATGATACTGGAAAAAACACCGGCGGAATGGGTGCATATTCTCCTGCGCCCTTAATTACCCATGAACTATTGAACGAGACTGAATTGAAGATTATTAAGCCGGTAATTGAAGGATTGAAAAAAGAAGGGAAAAAATTTAACGGTTGTTTGTACGCTGGTTTAATGATTACAAAGACAGGGCCAAAAGTTGTCGAGTTTAATTGCCGCTTTGGTGATCCTGAAACGCAAGCTGTGCTGCCTTTGTTAAGTGGAGATTTTTTAGAGTTACTTTATTCCTCTGCAGCAGGGAAAATTAATAAATCATCAGTTGCTTATAATGGCGGTTCAGCGGTTTGTGTTGTTGCTTCATCAAAAGGATATCCAGGAGCTTACGAAAAAGGGAAGGCGATAAGTGGATTAGATGAAATTGAAGATAAAAATATATTAGTTTTTCACGCCGGAACGCAAAAGAACAACAATAAAATAATTACTTCGGGTGGAAGAGTTTTGTCTGTAGTATCAACTATTAGTTCAAATGATTTATCACTTGCAAAGGAAAAAGCATACGAAGCTATGGAAAAAATAAATTTTGAGGGGAAATATTTTAGAAATGACATAGCTGATAAGGGAATAAATCGTAAGCAAAGTAGCTAAACTTACCTAAAATCGACATCTTCTTTACAAAAAAAATGTATTGTAAGTTTTTATATATTTGAATTTATTATCTTATAGTGAACAATAACTAAAATCTTAATTTTCCTGAATCATGTCTCTTTTGAACAAAAAAACTAAACTAACCAAATATTTAATCGCTTTCTTGTTTCTTATGTTAAACACTTTTTTTCTTATCTATTTGAAATACAGAAATCAGGAATTGCCATTTTCAGATTTTACTTTAAACTATTTTGGAAATGATCTTAATCTTTTTTTTGCTTTCTTAGTTTTTGCAGCGTTAGCTATTAATTACTTTAAAAAACAAAACTCTATTAAAACATCTTTCATAGTTAAATTTATAATCGTTCAAAGTATAGTATTAATCATTGCCGGTATTCTTGTTTTTACAAATTATTCAAATCATAAACTCTACTTATTCAGCCATCCAGTATCGGAAGTCATAAAAGGATTTGCTTTTTCTCTTTTTCAATTTTTACAATTTATTTTAGTAATGGTTCTTTGGCTTAATATATTCGGTAAAAGTAAACTGCTTTATTTTAAGGCTATATTGTATTCGGTAATACTCACTTTCGTATTACTAATTTTTTCTTTCTTTTATTTAAATCATGATAGAGAAAATTATAAGACGTACAGAACTAACAATAAATTAGTTGTCGGAGTTGTATTAGGTGCGGCAGTATGGTCAAACAATAAACCAAGTCCAAGCCTTTCAGCAAGAGTTGATGAGGCGATTGAATTATATAACAAAAAGATTATTGATAAAATCCAATTAACCGGAAGTAATGCTCCCGGGGAGTTAAGTGAAGCTAAAGTGGCGTTGTTTTATTTATACAAACGATTGGTAAATATGGATGATATATGGCTTGAAGAAAATACAACTTCCACAACCGAACAAGTGAGATTTATTAAAAATAATTTGATAGATCAAAATAATGTTGGTTCGGTGGTTATAATATCTGATTCATATCATCTTACTCGCGTTAAAGAGATTTGTAATTTTTATAAAATAAATTCATTTTTTGCATCGTCTAATTTAAAATTAAATTTTCAAAATAAGCTTTACTATAAGATTAGGGAAAGTGTTGCATTGGTCATTTTCTGGCTGTTTGCACTATGATTTCATTTTTATGTCATGAAAAATTTAGTTTGATTGATTTTGTCAGTCTGAGCTTGTCGAAGACTGATCTTTCAGAACACATTCACACCTTAGGAAAGTCTCGACGGGTTCAGTGTGAAATTAGTAACGTTTTTAATTTAACTAAACTTCAGGAAAATTTAATAATATTTTTTAATGCTCCACCGTTGATTAAAGTTAAAAAATACATTATTGTTCGATATCCAATTGTTCTAATATAATCCGATTAGAGAATATGTCTCATACATTCAAAAGACGCCAGGTTAGAGAAAGAGTGCTTCAAATTTTATATGCTTATGAAATGAATAAGGAGTCTCTTTCAAATCTAATAAATGAAATTTTAATTGATATTCCTGAAGCAACTGATAAAGAGTTCGCTAACAACTTGATAAACCGCGTTTTGATACATCAAAAAGATTTGGACGAAGAAATAAAAAAGCGAGTAGATAATTGGGAGATGAACCGCATAGCTTTGATAGATAAAATTTTATTAAGAATGGGATTGTGTGAATTATTTTATTTCCCGGACATTCCACCCAAAGTTTCTATAAATGAATCAATTGAAATAGCAAAAGAATACAGCACAGCCGGCAGCGGAAAATTTATAAATGGAATTTTAGATGCCATACTTTCCGAATTAAAAGAATCAAACAAACTTGATAAAGCAGGTAGGGGATTACTGCAAGAAACTCTCAATCGTCCATCCCAAAAGAAATAGGCTTCATGAAGAACAAAGGCAAAATTTTTATTTGGACTCTGTTCGATTTTGCTAATACAGCTTTTTCTGTAATTATTGTTACTGTTATTTACTCCAAGTATTTTTCCAATTATGTAACAGGCGGACAAAAATGGCTGTGGGGGCTTGCAGTAAGTATTTCCATGGTCATCGCTGCAATTTTAAGCCCGCCGATGGGAGCTATCGCTGATGCATCACGAAATAGAAAAAGATTTTTACTTTTCTTAACTCTTCTTTCAGTTACTGCTACTGCGTTAATGTTTTTTGTGCAGAAGGGCGATATCCTTTTAGGATTAATTTTGTTTGTGATTGCAAATATTGGTTTTGAAGCCGGATTAGTTTTCTATGATGCATTTCTTCCCAACCTTACTGAGAAGAAAAATTTTGGTAGAGTATCAGGCTACGGTTTTGCGATGGGATATATAGGGGCACTTGCTGTATTAGTTATAATAATGTTTTTACTGCCAGATCAATCTTCACCCGATTATTATTTATATATAAGATTATCCTTCATAGTTGCGGCAGCATTCTTTTTTATCTTTTCGATCCCGCTATTTTTATTCATAAGTGAACCGAAAGTTAAAGACAAAATAAAAACAGATGTTATAAAAATTGGTATTCATAAAAGTTATCAAACATTAAAAGCAATATTTGTTCAGGGGAAGTATCCGTCAATCAAAAGGTTTTTAATTGCTTTCTTTCTTTATAATGATGCAATAATAACTATCATTGCATTTGCTTCAATTTTTGCTGCAAATATTTTAAAGATGTCCGACTCGGAAGTAATTTATTTTTTTGTGATAGTCCAAAGCACCGCAGTTATTGGTTCATTTATTTTCGGAATTATTTCTGACCACATCGGCCCAAAGAAAACAATTACAATTACATTGTTTATTTGGATTGGGGTTATAGTTGGAGCCTTTGTAGTTCAAACCGTTTTTGAGTTTTACATAGTTGGCTTAGTTGCCGGGTTATCAATCGGTTCTTCGCAGTCTTGCAGCAGAAGCTTAATGGCATTATTAACCCCAAAAGAACAGGAAGCTGAATTCTTTGGATTTTATGATGGACTCTTTGGAAAATCTTCAGCGGTAGTTGGGCCGCTTTTTTACGGAATTATTTCTGACATTTCAAATGAAAGATTTGCTGCTTTGGCAATTGGGTTATTCTTTGTAGCCGGACTTATAATTTTACAAAAAGTAGTGGTGCCGGAAATTAAAAAGAACAATATTTTGTCCACTGAACTTTCAAGTAGTTCAAGTGAGGCTCAACTTTGAGGTGAACCTCACATTATAAAATTTAAAATATTAATCCTTCCTAATAATCAATAAAGATAAATC
>CAZRMA010000174.1:2705-7703 GCA_964600655.1 uncultured Ignavibacteriaceae bacterium | reverse complement strand
AAAACTCTATCATCAATTCAGAAGTAGATTTATCTGCAACCCGCCAAAGAGATACCACAACATTCTTGGCGCCGGCAAATAATAATCCCCTGGTTAAACTAATTAACCCTTCGCCTTTAATAATCTTGCCAAGCCCGCTTTCGCAGGCACTTAAGACCACAAGGTCGGCATCCAGGTTAAGATTATATATTTCATTAGCATATAAAATACCGTCTTCCCCCTTTTCCTCTTTCGTAAATAATATCCCCGATAAATTTGGTTTTTCTTCATTTATAAATCCATGAGAAGCAATGTGAATATATTTATAATTCTTTATTTCATCAGATTTAATTAATTCTTCTTTTGCTGAATTATGCGTATAAATAATTCCTTGCAAATTCTTCTCCTGATATAAATTTAAAATTCCTTTTAACTCCTTTTCGCTTTCTGGTAATGATGAATAAACTTTATTTTCAACATTAACACTACGGGTTGAATTAGTAAAAGCTTCAGTCGAGAAAATTGATGTAATCGTTTTCTTTATGCTATTATCATCATCAAAAACCGGGGCGAATCCAATAAAATTATTTTTGCTCACAGAAGAAATCGATTTAAATTCCACTAAAGTCGCAAATGAATAATAGTAACTGATTTCATATTCTTTGATTAAATAATCTAAATCGGAAAAATTAATCTCCTCGCTATTGGAAGGGGCCCGGGAAAGTAAGGATTCAAAAGAAAGATAATTAAGAACTCCATCCGGGATAATAAAAATTTTGTTTATATCATTTAATTCATATTTAACAGGTTTTATTAAAATAGAATAAAGCTTTTCTGCTGAAGAAACAAAACCTTCAAAATTCAAGTTTGATAATGATGCCCTGAAATTATTAACTAATTCATTTAAGGAAACGTCTAAAGATATTTCTTCTATATCCAGGGAGTTATTCTTTAATAAAAATATGAAAAGTGAATTATCACTAATGAAGTATTCCAGTAAAGCTGAGTTAGAAGTTAAAGTTTCATTTTCAATTTCATTCAACGAATGTATAGGCGGCTGATATTTTAGATGAAAATAATTGTGATAATTTTTTTCTAAACTGCTTATTAAATCTTCATGCTGGCGGTTTAACGAAAATAATCTATTCTGCATGACGTTTAATTTAACTGAATCAATATTCTTCTTTTTACTTTTTTCTTTTTGAATTTGCGTATCATAATATGATAAATCAACTTTTAATTGATTTTCCTTTTCGATTAGGCTGTCAGGAATATTTGAAAATCTTTTTGCATTAGATTCAGCAATAGCATCTAATAATATTCCTGCTTTACTTTTTTCGGCAAATTCAAATGCCACTTTTTTATATTGGTTATCTTTTGTTTCAGCAAATAGATTTAAAGAAGTTGAAATTCCTTCTTCATATATATTGAAGTATGATTTTTCAATTGCCAATTTTGACCATTCAGATTTATAATTTCTTCTAATTTGAAAAATTAATTCATCACATAATTGGCAGGTAGTTAACGCACATTTTAAGTCTTGAACATTATTTGAAACTTTAAATTTTTTATGAAGAGCTTTGGCTTTAAATGATAATGCATTTAGCAGCTCATTTTTATGGAGAGCATCTTTTAAAAAAGGATTTGAATAATAATCTTTTTCATGAAATCTATCAGTAGAAGATAAAATAGCTTTTTGAAAAAATATTAATGAACTATCAAAATTAGATTGCTTATAATAATTTTCTCCTATTTGATTATAAGCTTCTGCAACTTTGACATTTTTATTCCCAAGAGAATTTATTCGTGTAGCCAAAGCTTGTTGAAGAATATTTAATCCTTTTTGATATTCTCCTTTGTCCGTATATGTTTCTCCGATATTTTTTTGAATTTGAGCAACAACTGGATGAGTATTTCCAAATTTATCTTTAAATATTTTATAAGATTTTTGAAAATATTCCAGAGCTTTTTCATAATCCTTCTTATCTGAATAAATTCTCCCAATATTATTAATAATAGTCGCATAATTAGGATGTTTTTCGCCATAACTTTTACTCATTATTTCTTTTGATTTAAATGCATATTCAATTGCCTTATCATAATCTCCTTTAACTCTATAAGCCATCGCAATATTATTATATCTATATCCAAAAATGGGATGGCCTTCTTTAAGTAATTTAAGGTCAATTGATAACCCTTTTAAGTAATATTCAAGGGCTAAATCATTTTCACCGATATAGAAATAATCTGCACCAATATTATTATATATTGAAGCCACATCTTCATGATTTTCTCCAAATGCATTTATTTTTAATTGCAATGATTTAAAAGCATATTCAATTGCTTTATCATAATCTCCCTTTTTTTGAAATGTGAGAGAAGCATTAGCGTATTCTGTTCCTATAGATTGATGTCCTTCGCCGTATACTTTCTTAGAATTATTTATAGCTTTTGCAAAATATGCTAAAGCTGAATCATATTTACTTAGGTTATCATAAATCTGACCAAGTAATGAATAATTTTCGGATTTAATTGGAATAGAAGTATAGTTATCAAGGATTTTTTTTGCTTTAAGTGAATATTTTAGTGCTTCTTTATAATTGCTTTTCCTTCGGTATGTATGTCCGAATTGATTTAAGATTTGTGCTATTATAGTATCGCTGACGGAATATTGCTCAGCAAATTTTAATGCTTGATTTGCAATGACTAATGAGCTATCATAATTCCCCAATCCCCTTAAAGAATGACTAATTCGGTTTAACGTTTTAACGTAATCGTTCCATGATTTATTATTAAGAAAAATCGTCTCTGCTTTTTCTAAATAAAATAAAGCGCTGTCGTATTTTGTTTCTTGTAAAAATTTATCGCCTAACGAATAAAAATTCTTTGCTGAATCGGCATCTCCTTCTATAAAATATTGAGTTGATGCTAAATTGATTGATGAGTAAAGCAATAAGAATGCGAAAAAGTATTTCATTTTTCTCTCTTAATTGTAATGCGATAGAATTTTGTGGAGGAATTAAAAAGAATCTACTTTTTATTTATTAAAAATTCAATAAAACAAAAGATATTAAAAATATTTTGGGCAAAGTGAAAGTTTTTTGCAGCAAAACTAACTAATAAATTAAATCTAATTCACACACTAAAATTTTCATTGGGAGAAAAATGAAAAGATCTTACCATAGATCGCTATCAACTGTAATAATAATATTATTACTATCATCATTTAAAATTTATTCCCAACCTCAATGGGCTAAGATGGTCTCCGGTACAACCAAACATCTATACGATATTTGGGGAACATCTGCTGCTAATGTTTACGCAGTTGGTGACAGCGGGACTATTGTTCATTATGACGGAGAAAATTGGTTAGCAATGAATTCAGGAGTCTCCACATTAATTACAAAGATATTTGGTTTTTCGAATAACGAGATTTATACTTTAACTCAAGATGACCTTTATGGCAACTATAATTCTGTTATTTTAAAATTTGATGGCAGTAGCTGGAATACTTTTTATGAACCGGATTTTTCAGTCGCAGATATTTGGGGTACATCAGGCTCAAACTTATATATAGTTGGGAGAGATGGCGGGGGAGGAGTACTTATGCATTATAAGGGTTCAACCTGGGTTGAAGAATTTAATTCATTTCCAGATTTTGTGGATTTATCATCTATTCATGGAGTTTCTTCAAATGAAATTTACGCAATCTCTGGCGGGACAAGCGCTGGATATATTTATCATTGGAAGGATTGCAGCACCACCGGACATTACAGTTGGAATCAGACCGAACATGTTAGTTTTAGTGGAAGTCCCAAAATATGGGTTTCTAACGAAAACAATGCTTTTGCAATGGACGGTGATTTATATGATCCAGTTTATCAATTTACCGGGGAATTGCAAAATGAACAATGTACAAAAGAAAATTGGAATCTAACAACGGGATTAGGTGGACTCACAACTCTTAGAGATATTTTTGGTTTATCAAAAGATAATATTCTTATCTGTGGCTATAAAAATAGGGCTGACGAAAACGGCTTCGGTTCCTTCATAGCTAACTTTGACGGCCAAACCTGGCATGAGATGACTACTCAAACCGATGCTCAAAACGGAATGTGGTTAAATGGCATTTGGGCTGTTGATTCTGCTCATGCATTTGCTGTGGGGCAAAATGGAAATATACTCCAATTAGGTGGTGAGGTTAATACAATATTCATAGTTAACACTACCGGCATTGATCCTGATAAAGATGTGAATGATGGGATCTGCGATTGCGGTGGAGATGAAATTAATGGTAAACCCCCTTGCACTTTAAATGCTGCAATTATGCAATCGAATTTTTCAGATGATAAAAACACTATTCAATTTAAAATTCCTCAAACAGATCCCGGTTATAATCCAGCTACAAATTCTTTTACAATAAATGGATCGATAAAACAAGAATTAAAATATCCTATTATCATTGACGCTACAACTCAAGATGAATATACTAACAAACCGGTTATAGAACTAGATGGAAAAGGATCTGTACAAAATATTATAGTAAAAGGAGGCAATAGTTTAATAAAAGGATTTGTGATAAATAATTTTTCTTTAGCAGGCATTCAAATAGAAAATAAAGGAAATAATAAAATAGAATCAAATTACATAGGTACTGATATTTCTGGAACAGAATCCAAAGAAAATTATTATGGAATTTTTATAAAAAATTCTTCTGAGAATACTATTGGTGGAAATCAATCCTCAAAGAAAAATGTTATATCGGGTAATAGTAGTCATGGTATTAGAATTCAGGGGGTTAATTCCAAACAAAATAATATTTATGGAAATTTTATTGGAACAGATTTTTCTGGAACGAAAAGTATTGAAAATGCTTTTGATGGAATTTCAATTGAAGATGCATCCAAGAACAATATCGGTTCCATTGATGCAAGTATGCGAAATTATATTTCAGGGAATCAAGGTTATGGTATCGCTTTTAGTAAAAGTGATAGTAATAATGTGAATGGTAATTTTATT
>CAZRMA010000174.1:0-2605 GCA_964600655.1 uncultured Ignavibacteriaceae bacterium | reverse complement strand
TTATGGTATCGCTTTTAGTAAAAGTGATAGTAATAATGTGAATGGTAATTTTATTGGAACGGATGTAACAGGATTAAAAGAATTAGGAAATAAAACTGGGGGTATTTTAATTTCAAATTCTTCGTATAATGTTATTGGAGAAAAAGGAACAAATTCAATTAATTTAATTTCAGGAAATAACGGCAATGGAATTTCAATAGAAGATGATGGAAATATTGATAACCACATAATAGAAAATGTAATTGGGACCAATGTTTTACGAATGAACGTTCTTCAGAACAAAGGCGATGGCATAAATGTTAAAAATGGAATGGGAACTAAAATATCAAATAATTACATAGTGGGAAATGATTCTAAGGGAATAGAAATATCAGGAAGCAATTCAAAAGAAATAATAATCAGGGGAAATAATATTGGTGACATAATAAATCAGCAGGTGGTAAGAAATAAAACAGGTGGAATATATATTACAGACGAAGCATCTCAAATTGAAATAGGCGGCTATGAAGAGGGTGAAGCAAATCAAGTATATGATGGGATTAGAATAGATGATTCAAAATGTGTAAATATTGCCGTGCGAAATAATTTTCTTGAGATACCTGAATCATGGACCACCCCTGACCCTACTCTTCCTTTAGATATCGCTGATCGCGGTCCGACTGTGTGTCCTTGGGAAAATGGAGAAGGCACAAATAATAAAAAGGCTGCACCAAGATTACTTGATATTACACCTATTTTAGTTAAAGGAATGACAAGGCCTAATGAAACCGTAGAAATGTATAAAGTTCTTGAAATGGGTAGTGGAAGAGGAAGATATTTTGCTCGAAAGGTTGAACCGTTAGGACATATTCAAGCTGATAGCAAGGGACTTTTTAGTATTTCACTTTCCTTAGCAACTGGAGAAAAAATTACTGCAACCTCGACTGATGAAGATGGAAATACTTCAGAATTATCACAAATAAAACGTCCAATTGTTTTTGTGCCTGGAGTTGGAGGTTCATATCTCAATGGAGAAAATGGTAATCAACTCTGGTTGCCATCGCCAATAGCAGGTACAGATTCCTATCGGGATAACCTTATGTATAGAATGATGATGAATCCTGATGGCAGCAGTTCGGAAAATATTACTGTTAATGGAATTTTAGAATATCTTGCCGGACATAATATTTCTTATGGTGAGATTATGGACAAAATAAAAGGAGAAGATTATCAAGGGGATAAAACAATTTGGCTAGATTCAAAGGCTTCCGGGGGCTCACCTGATATTAATACCGATATATATCGCTTTGCCCATGATTGGCGAAAAGATTATTCTGAAATCGCTCAAGATCTTAAAAACCGTATCGACTGGATAACAAGTGATAATCTGGAGATTGCAAGATCAGTTGAAGTAGATATAATTTGCCACAGTAATGGTGGTATTGTTTCTTCTACTTATATAAAAGGATTTCGCAAACATAGTCAATCTCATATCCATAGATTTATTGCAATAGCCATTCCATATCTCGGAGCTCAAAAAGCTATTGCCTCACATACAAAAGGTTATATATTTGATATAGATAAGGAATTGGGTTTAGTTGCAGGTTTCTGGAAATATGCTCCGGATTGGAGTATTATGCTGCAGATGACAAGAAATTTGCCTGTGGCGTATGGACTAATTCCAAGTAAATTATATTGGCAGGCCAGCAGCCAGTTTAATAATTATTTTTTAGAAAACCTGGCTGGAATACCTATTCAAAGTTATGATGAACTTTTAACATTTTTTTCAAAATCAAAATTAAATGATGGACTTGAATTAAACAGTAGCCTTCTTAAATCTGCTCAGGAAAGTCATGATCTTACTGATAATTGGCAAGCATATGATGGCCCACCTCAAGTTTATAGATTTGCAGGTAACATACCCAACAGTACTCCGGTTGGTTATCTTATGAATCCTCAATCTAAGAGTTTTTTTGATAAAAGATCTGAACCTGGGGATACTCCCGAGATCATTAATTATAGGTCTTCACAAGTACCGATTCTTGGGGCAGGGGATGAAACAGTTCCATTAAGCAGCGCAACTTTAGGCAGAGGGCCAAATGTTGGGAAAACAGATTTCTCTGGTGTACTTCGAAATGATTTAACTGATAATCCCTGGATAGAAGAATTTGAATATTATCCTTGTTCGCATGTAGGAATCCTTTCCAATGAATGTAAGGATAATTCCGGTAAAGGCTGTTTAGACAGATTGATAGAAATAATTAAGGATGGTTCCATGGTGCCGCAGCCATCAAATCTAAACCTTTCTAAAATAGAAACATCAGAACCTTTTCCGCAAGATCTTTTATATATATTTTCAAACGAATCTGTTGGTATTCATTTAGTTGATAATGAAGGCAATCATTCCGGCCCTCAAAGTATTGATTCAGTAGACCATATTGAATATAATATTCCTAATCTTGGATATTTCTCAAATGATTTTGCAACTGCAATTTCATTACCTAAAGGTGAAACATTTGATATCAGCATTTACTCTCCGATTAAGGATGCAGGTATTCAGGTGGTTCGGATGATATCAAATTCAGAAAATGATTATCGAAATATTATCTTTCCTGAACAAACAATT
>CAZRMA010000173.1:0-7738 GCA_964600655.1 uncultured Ignavibacteriaceae bacterium | reverse complement strand
TGCTGCAATTAGATTTAAGGCACTTCCTGCTTTGAACCATTCTATTTGAGCAGAGTTAAAAGTTTGGTTTAACATTATTTCATCTTTTGTACCATCTTTATGTTTTACAATCATTTTAACTTGTTTATCTGGGGCAATTGATGATACTTGCAAATCAATTTTATCCTCTTCTTTAATTTTATCATAATCACTTGGATTTGCAAAAGTAAGAGGAAGCATACCTTGTTTTTTAAGATTGGTTTCATGTATTCTTGCAAAACTTTTTACAATTATTGCTCTTCCTCCTAAGAATCTTGGTTCCATTGCTGCATGTTCTCGGCTTGAGCCTTCTCCATAATTTTCATCACCAATTACTACCCAATCGTGTCCGTGTTTTTTATACGCCCGCGCAACTTCAGGTACAGATTTATACTCTCCAGTAAAAATATTTTTGACTTTCCCAGCATCACCGGTATAAGAATTTATTGCTCCGATAAACATATTATTTGAAATATTATCAAGATGTCCGCGGAATCTTAACCAAGGGCCAGCCATAGAAATATGATCGGTTGTACAT
Source organism: uncultured Ignavibacteriaceae bacterium (assembly GCA_964600655.1). Taxonomy (GTDB): domain Bacteria; phylum Bacteroidota; class Ignavibacteria; order Ignavibacteriales; family Ignavibacteriaceae; genus CAVSWT01. The sequence goes on along the minus strand of CAZRMA010000173.1, from coordinate 7,182 downwards.
TTACCTTTTGCTTTTAGTAGAATAGGAAGATCAACTAAATCTTTTCCGTCCCATTTCTTAAAAGGCTGTAATAATTGCAGTCTTTCACTGTTAGGATTTACAACGACTTCCACATTTGAACCATCTTTTTCAGGTGCAACAAAACCTTCCTCTCCCCTATCAAAACCGGAAGGCGGTAATTCTTCGCCAGTTGGCGGATCTAATTTAACTTTTTCACCTTTTCCATTTTCCAATTCATCCGTTAAAGGATTGAATGATAATTTACCTGCAATAGCTAAAGCGGTTGTTAGTTCAGGGCTTGCAACGAATGCTAAAGTCTCTGGATTACCATCATTTCTTTTAGCAAAATTTCTATTAAACGAAGTTACAATTGTATTCTTTTCTCCGGTTTTAATATCAACTCTTTTCCACATTCCAATACAAGGGCCACAGGCATTTGCTAACACAAGTCCGCCGAAATCACTTAATGTTTTTAATTGTCCATCTCTTTCAATAGTGGCACGTACTTGTTCGGAACCAGGTGTGATAGTAAATTGTGATTTAGCCTTCAAGCCTTTTGCTAAAGCTTGTTTCGCAATGCTTGTTGAACGATCAATATCTTCATAAGATGAATTGGTACAGCTTCCTATTAAAGCCACTTTAATAGTATCAGGGAAATTAAATTCTTTAACCGTATCTTTCATTTTTGAAATTGGTATTGCTTTATCAGGGCTAAATGGACCATTTAAATGCGGTTCCAATTCACTTAAATTAATTTCAACAACCTGGTCAAAATACTTTTGCGGATTTTCAAAAACTTCTTTATCCGCTATTAATTCATCAGCTAAGCCCTCTGCCAATGCGGCAACATCAGCACGATCTGTAATTCTTAAATAGGCAGACATTTTTTCATCAAACGGGAAGACAGAAGTTGTGGCTCCTATTTCCGCACCCATATTGCAAATTGTTCCTTTTCCAGTACAGGAAATTGTGTTAGTTCCTTCTCCAAAATATTCCACTATTGCACCGGTTCCACCTTTTACCGTTAGTATTCCTGCCAGCTTAAGAATAATATCCTTAGCTGAAGCCCAGCCTGACATCTTTCCGGTTAATTTCACACCAATTAATTTTGGCCACTTTAATTCCCAGGGCATGCCAGCCATAACATCAACGGCATCTGCACCACCAACACCAATTGCAATCATTCCTAAACCACCCGCATTTGGAGTATGAGAATCTGTTCCGATCATCATTCCCCCTGGGAATGCATAGTTTTCTAAAACGACTTGGTGAATAATTCCCGCGCCGGGTTTCCAAAATCCAATTCCATATTTTCGTGATATGCTTTCAAGAAAATCATAAACCTCTTTGTTTTCTTCCGTTGCACGAAGCAGGTCATCTTTAGCTCCTACTTGAGCTTGAATTAAATGATCACAATGGACGGTTGAAGGCACAGCAGTTATCTTTTTGTTTGCAGACATAAATTGAAGCAAAGCCATTTGAGCGGTTGCATCTTGCATAGCGACACGATCGGGAGCTAATTCAGAATAATCCTTCCCTTTTTTTAATTCACTTTTAACAGGTTCCCATAAATGAGTATATAAAACTTTTTCTGTATAAGTTAATGGTCTATTCAAAACTTTTCTAATTGCTGTTAACTTGTCTCTGAATTCTGAGAAATTCTTTTTTATCATCTCGATATTTGCGGCCATAATTTATCCTTAAATTTAAATTTTATTATTTAATTTGATTGTTCTTAAAATACTAAAATAAGAATAAATTTGCGTAACCAATTTTTATATCTTAAATAAGAATTTATTATGTTTATTTTAAATTTTATTTAACTTTTAAATTAATTTATGTTCTGGAGATATATTAATGAGAAAAACTTCCATCCTAATTGTAGACGATGAAGTTAATTATTTAATGATCTTAAAAGAACTTCTTCACGAAGAGGGGTATGATGAGGTAATTACTGAAAGTAAATCCAAAAACGTTTCATCTATTTTAAGAGACAATGATATTGATCTTATCTTGTGTGATATTAACATGCCCGAAATGGATGGGCTGGAGTTGCTAGAGGAAGTATCACAGTCTTTCCCAAAGATTCCTATGATAATGATAACAGGCATGGATGATGTTGAAACAGCTTTACAAGCAATAAAACTTGGGGCTTATTATTATATTACAAAACCTCCTGACACTGATAAATTATTTCTTACTATTAAAAGAGCCTTAGAACAAAGGCTATTAGAACTCGAAAGAGATTCACTTCGATCCTCTGCAACAAGTCCGGAGAACAAAGAGTTAGTTTTTCAAGATATAATTACTGAATCCCAAGTGATGTTCAAGGTTTTTGAACTTACCGAAATTTTTGCACCCACAAATGAAACTGTTTTAATAATGGGAGAAACCGGTACGGGAAAAGATTTAATTGCAAATAAAATTCATCAACTTTCTCCTAGAAAAGATAAACAATTTGTTGTTGTGAATTTAGCTTCGATAAGCTCATCTTTATTTGAAAGTGAATTATTCGGACACAAGAAAGGAGCATTTACTGGAGCGTTGAACGAAAAAATTGGTTACTTTGAAGAAGCGAGTGGCGGAACAATTTTTTTAGATGAAATAGGAGAACTTCCTTTTGAACTTCAAGGCAAATTATTAAGAGCAATTCAATATAGTGAAATTTACAGAATTGGAAACCCAAAACCGATTAAATTAGATATACGTATAATCGCTGCAACTAATAGGGATCTGGCTGATGATGTCAACAATAAAAAATTTAGAGCTGATCTCTATTACAGGCTAAATAGAGGATTTATAAAATTACCTCCCTTACGAAAAAGAGGAGACGATGTTATTCTCTTAGCAAAATATTTTTTGGAAATCGGGAATAAAACATATTCCAAAAGCATACCCGGGTTCACAGATAATTTATTAAATTCATTAAAAAAATATAGTTACCCAGGAAATGTTAGGGAACTAGAAAATCTTATTCTAAACTCAGTTGCTAAAAGTGAAGATCATAAACTTATAGATAAAATTCATTTTGATTCTAATAACTTAAGAATTAATATTGACGAAAATAGCTCAACAGAATTTGAAAGCAATGAAGAAAATTTATTATCAATTGAAGATGCAGTAAAAAAGCATATAAAAAACATAATGAAGCATTCGAATGGCAACGTTCAGAAAGCTGCTGTCATATTAGGAGTCAGTGAACGAACATTGCAAAGAAGGCTGCAGCAAATGCGGAAAGAAACCACCTCTTAAAAGCACATTTTGTCAGTCGCGCCATATTTGACGCCATATTTGACGGCTAGTTATTTATCGTTCAAAATATTCTTCTAAAATATTATAAAATCTAACCTTCCACTGAATTACATAACGGCATATTAGTTGCAAATATTAACATAAAGTTTATAAATAGGAGTCAAAAATGTCATTTATTCTTCTTTATGTTTTATTCGGAATTTTAGTTGGCGCAGTTAGTTTATACTTTTTAAAATCTTCGCCTAATGGCTGGGAAGATAGTGAAGGATTTCACTATGGTAGTTTAGATGAAAATGAAATTCAACAAACTCAAATTATAAAAACTAAACCAGCAAGTGAACTGGGATATACATTAAGACAAGTTTAACATTTAATCAATAATTTATTTCATATTAGAAAATAGATGGGACAATTAAGTTATATTGACAGAAATAATGAAGAATGGTCAATTGAAAAGGGAGATTGGCTAGGATTTCAGTATGAAGAAGATAAAATTCTAAAAACCAAGGAAAAGAAGAAAAAAATATTTTTTGTTCTTCTACTTTTACCGATTCTTGTTCTACTAACCACGATTACTCTTTAATATTTAGTTCGTCTTTAGTTCTAATAAATTTAAGTATGTATTTTTTAAGAATTTAAATTATATCAGATATAATTTAGGAGATAATTTATATGCAAAATATAACTCCAATTCCAAAAGAGGAACTTTATAATGAATGTCTTGACTTTTGTTTACCGGTTAATAGATCAGACAGTGTAGATACTTTAAATAAATATCTTACTGCAGCCTATGATGAAGTAAAAGTATTTGATGATACAGTTCAAAATCCAACACCTGATTCTTTTAATCTGGATGAAGAGCCTATTTATATAGGTAAAAAGAGGATTAATTTTGGATATTTATTAAGTAGAATCTTCTCACTTTTTTAATTAAACAATTAGTTACTGCTAAAAGGAAACATCATCGTTTCTAATAAATAAAAGAATCGCCGAATGAGGAACGATTAAAAATTTCTCTTTCTCAAATTCAATCTCAAATGCTTCCTTCCTTAAAAATATTGCCAAATCCCCTACTTTAGCTTGCAAAGGAATATATTTCACACCTTCTTTAGATTCTTTCCATGGTTCATCTTCGATATTTGCCGCAGTTGCATAACCTGGACCGACTTTGATTACATAACCACTCTGAATTTTTTCTTTCTCAACCACTCCTAGTGGTAAAAATAATCCACTGTCAGTTTTATTGGTCTGTTCTTCAGGCCTGATTAAAACTCGATCACCAACTACTATAAATTTTTCGATGTTCCTCAATTGTAATTCCACAATATTTCTCACTAGAATATGTTAACTAAAAACTACTTATTAAAAGTATGAAATTTTAACTGAAATGTTAATCCCAATAAATATCAATTAAAATGATTTCAATAACAGAAAAATAATTAGATGTAATATTTTTTTCAAATAATCATCAATTATAATAATTGTTTTCTTCTTTCATTTAATTATTTTTAGTTTAACAAATAATAAGAGTCATGACAAAAAAGAATAATAAAATAGGACATCAGTCTTGGGACCAAAGATATGACATCGAAGATTATATTTATGGAACAGACCCAAATAAATTTTTAAAAAATCAACTTGAGAAATTAACCCCTGGTAATATTTTATTTTTAGGTGAAGGCGAAGGAAGAAATGCAGTTTTTGCAGCTTCATTAGGCTGGAAAGTGGATGCAGTTGATTTTAGTATTAACGCAAAAAATAAGGCATTAAATTTAGCAGAAAAACATGGTGTTTCTATTAATTATAAGATTCAAAACCTTTCTGAATTTGTGCCAATTAGCAATCATTATGATGTTATTTCTATAATTTATTTACATTTAAATCCTGATTTAAGTGAAAAAATTTATTCTAAAATCTATGATGCACTTAAAATCAAAGGTAAATTAATATTAGAAGTATTCGCTAAAGAACAGTTAGGACAAAACTCAGGAGGGCCAAAAAATATTGAAATGTTATATTCTTTGGATGAGATTAAAAAACTCTTTGTAGGAATAAAATTTAATGCACTTGAAAATAAAACTATTAATTTAACAGAAGGTAGTTATCATAAAGGAAAAGCATTCATAATACGTGGAGTGGGAGAAAAATCCAAAGCATAGTCTAAATGAAAAAAATCTTATTCATAACTTATTTTTGGCCACCTTCAGGAAAAGCTTCCGTACATTGGCCTTTATATATTATTAAATATCTTCCCGAATTTAATTGTATTCCATCTGTCCTTACAGTTAAAGAAGATAATTTTTCACATGTAGATGAAAGTCTATTAAATGAAGTAGAATCAAATTTAAAAATTATTCAATCGAAAGCCTGGGAACCGTTTAATTTATACAGGAAACTCTTAGGCAAAAAAAAAGATGAGCCACTAATTGCCTCAGAAACAATTTCATTATCAAACAGAAGCTTCAATCATCGACTTTCTATTTGGATAAGAATGAATTTATTCGTTCCAGACGCAAGAGTTGGGTGGTATTTTTCTGCAGTAAAAACCGGTATGAATTTTTTAACTAAAGAAAAACAAGATGCAATTGTAACTATCGGACCTCCTCACTCTGCTCATCTGATTGGCAAGAAATTAAGTAAAAAATTTAGTATCCCCCATATACCCGTATTTATCGATCCATGGACAAATATAATTTATTACAAGGATTTTAAAAGAAGCAAACTGACACTATTTATCGACAATTATCTGGAGAAAAAAGTATTGGAAAATGCAAATGAAGTTGTTTTCATAACTAAAACAATGGAAGAAGATTATATTAAAAAATATCCGTCTGTTAAGAATAAAGCACAAGTGCTCTATTGGGGATATAATGAGGAAAAGTTTTCTGACAAACAAAAACAACCTGGAGGTGATGTAAAAACTATTTTGCATGCCGGGAATATATTTGATTATCAAAATCCTAAAAATTTTTGGAAACAAATTAATTTGGAAATAAAAAAAGGTGCAAAACTAAGATTAAAATTTATTGGAACCGTGAGTCCTAAAATAAAACAAGCAATCCATGAGGCTGACTTGGACAATTACACAACTTATTTAGGATTTCTTCCTTATGACAAAATGGTGGATGAATTATTAAAAGCTTCATATTTATTAGTTTGTGCAACTGAGCCACGACACGTGCCGGGTAAATTATTTGAATATTTGAGAACTGGAAATCCTATTATTGCTTTCGGTGATGATAATAAAGAAGTGAAAAATATTTTGATAGAATCAAATGCCGGGATGATTTTTAAATATTCAGACGATGCACATGAGATTTTTTTAAATGGAAATAATTTCGAAACAGATTTAAATTATATAAAAAAGTTTAATAGAAGAAATATTGCAAAAGATTTAAGTGAAATATTAAAGAGTTAAGATTTAAATAAATCTTAACTCATCTTAAAATAATAGTGATACTTTTTAATTAAAACTTATTAAAAGATAAAAATCCAATCTCCGTGGGATATATTGAACTATTGTAATATACCCTATAATTATTATCAGTTTTTAACAAGAAAGGGGAAATTGGTCGTGATGTCCAATTATTTGCCGAATTTTCACCAAGAAAATATGGATTTTTTCTATCTTTGATCCAATGAATTCCATCTACAGAAGTTGCCTTACCAAACCCCATATTACTATCAAAGTAGTTCATATAAACCATTTCAAAATTGCCGGATTCATAAATTACTGAAACTGAGAATGTCCCTGTTCCCTCCCAATCTTCGGTTGCATAAAGAATAGGATTTCCTTGATATTTATTCCAATTTATTCCATCAACAGAAGTTGCTAAACCTTCACAAAAACCAATTGATGATGAATAACCATGATAGTACATATAATAGATACTATCTTTTTTAACTATTGAATTCGAGTTGATACTATAT
>CAZRMA010000172.1:0-7756 GCA_964600655.1 uncultured Ignavibacteriaceae bacterium | reverse complement strand
ACCTTTCTTTAGATATCATCATTGGAATTTCTATTATTATTAGCCTACTAGGAATTATAATTCTACGCTAATAAGCATAGGTCAATCCCAAATCAAATCACAAAAATAAAATTAAAAGATTCGGGGTTGGCCGAAACCCGAAGATTATATTTAAAGATTTTTAAATTTTATTTTTTATGAGAGGCGATGTGAGATCGTATTTCAAATATCAAGGTAAATTAAATTCCGCTTTCAAAAGAAGTTTTAAGGATTTTACCTTGCTCACCACAAGTGTTGTTTCAAAACAACATCTCACCAAATGCTTCGCTATCGTTATTATAATGTTGACTCTAATCCCGGGTTCCGGGATTAAACTATAAATATAAAACCAATTTATTTATTCTATTCAATTTATTGTTCTAAATTTTTTGGTCTTCAAATATTAAATTGATTTGAACCCAAAATTTATTTAAATAATATTAAAGAATTTAATATAGATATTAGATCAACCGAAATAATTAAGTAGCTAGAAAGGACCCATATATGCAATCTAATAAACCCATCATGTCCGGTGCCGATATATTTTTTGAATGTTTAAAAAGAGAAAAAGTTGAGTACATTTTCGGATATCCTGGCGGGGCTGTACTAAAACTTTATGAAAAACTTTATGATGTGGATTATATCAAACATATTCTTGTGCGGCATGAACAAGGTGCTACTCACATGGCCGAAGGTTATGCTAAGGCTAGTGGGAAAGTTGGAGTTGTATTAGTTACCTCCGGCCCAGGAGCTACCAATACAGTCACAGGGATTGCAGATGCTTATATGGATTCAGTTCCAATAGTTGTTTTTACCGGACAGGTGCCTAGCAACCTGATTGGTAACGACGCTTTTCAAGAAGCCGATATTGTAGGAATAACACGTCCTATAACTAAACATAATTTTTTAGTTAGGGATGTGAGAGAGTTAGCAGCAACTATCAGGAAAGCTTTTTACATTGCCTCAACAGGAAGGCCTGGTCCTGTTTTAGTTGATTTACCTAAAGATGTAATTGCATCAGAATGTGAATTTGAATATCCGGAAAAAATAGAAATGCGCGGATATAAGCCTAATTTTATCGGACACCAAAATCAAATTAAAAAAGCTGCCGAAATAATTAAAAATGCAAAGCGCCCACTTCTTTATGTTGGCGGAGGCGTAATTATGTCCGACGGTTATCGTGAATTAAGATTATTTGCGAAGGAAAATAATTTGCCTGTGACGATGACATTACAAGGTTTGGGTGCTTTCCCCATGACTGATTCCCAGTCGCTAGGTATGCTTGGAATGCATGGAACATATTGGGCAAACCAAGCTGTGAATCATTGTGATGTGCTTGTTTCGTTGGGCGCTAGATTCGATGACCGTGTTACCGGCAAGATTGAAGAGTTTGCGAAAAACGCTTATAAAATACATGTTGATATTGATCCCACTTGTATTGATAAAAATGTTGTTGTAGATCTTCCGATAGTTGGTGATGTTAAACACGTTCTGGCCGAACTTGCTTCAGAAATGAATACACCGCTTCCATTAGAAGATTGGTGGAAAGATATTGAAAAATGGAAGAAAGAATGTCCGCTTCATTTTGAATCTAATGACGGCAGGCTTCGGTCCGAATATGTCTTAAGCCGAATATCCGAAAAAACAAAAGGTGAAGCTGTTATTATAACTGATGTTGGGCAGCATCAAATGTGGGCCACTCAATATTATCAGTTTAATCATCCTCGTTCTCATCTTACCAGTGGAGGACTAGGAACAATGGGTTTTTCTGTTCCGGCATCAATAGGCGCTGCTTTTGCAGTTAAGGATAGGCCAATTATTTCCATTAGCGGCGACGGTGGTTTTCAAATGAATATGCAGGAATTAATAACTGCGGCTTATAATAAATTGCCGATTAAATTTTTCATTCTTAATAATAGCTTTTTAGGTATGGTTAGACAATGGCAAGAATTATTTCACGCTGAAAAATTTAGCTTTACAGATTTATCGGATAGCAATCCGGATTTTGTAAAAGTTGGAGAAGCTTTTGGTGTAAAATCTTTTTCAACAAACAGCCCCGACAACGTTGATGATCTATTAGATGATGCATTAAGCTATAATGATGGACCTGTGTTAATAGAATTTAAAACTGTAAAGGAAGATATGGTTTTTCCAATAATTCCTGCAGGCAAATCAGTTAAAGAAATAATGACAAAACGTCTTGATCCAAAGGAGATGTTCTAATTTATGAAACATACAATTTCCGTACTTGTAGAAAATCAATTTGGAACTTTTAACCGTGTAGTTACAATGTTTAGCGGTAAAGGTTTCAACGTTCACAGCATGTCAATTGGTGAAACAGAAACCCCTGAAGTATCAAGGATGACCCTTGTAACATCCGGTGATGATAAAATAATTGAACAAGTAGTAAAACAGCTGAACCGTTTAATCGACACTATTAAAGTTGTTGATTTAACAGGACAACCCAGAACTGAAAGAGAACTAGCTCTAATCACAGTATTCTATCAAAAGGGCACCCGGGCTGAAATTACTAATATAGCCAGCATTTTTAGAGGTAAAATTGTTGACATAAATAATAAAACTATTACACTTGAAATAACTGGGCCGCCTGATAAAATTGAAGCTGCAGTAAATGTTCTTGATCCTTACGGTATTAAAGAAATGGCTCGCTCAGGCACAGTTGCTTTAAAAAGAGGTGAGCAGTTAAGAAAAGAAAAAGAAGAATCAGAAAAATCGCAATAAAATAAATAAAGGAAAATAATCATGAAAGTTTATTATGATGATGATGCATCATTAGATTTATTATCAGATAAAAAAGTTGCAGTCTTAGGATTTGGAAGTCAAGGGCACGCACACGCATTGAATCTAAAAGAAAGTGGAGTTAATGTTTCTGTTGGATTAAGACCAAGCAGCGAAAAATGGGCCAAGGCAGAAGCAACCGGTTTAGCTGTTAAATCAGTTCCTGATGCTGTGAAGTGGGCGGATGTTGTAATGGTACTGTTGCCTGATCAAAACCAAAAAGAAGTTTATGATAAAGATATTGCCCCAAATTTAAAATCAGGTGATACGCTTGCATTCGCACATGGATTTAATATCCATTATAAACAAATTGTTCCACCTAAAGATATTAATGTTATGATGATCGCTCCCAAAAGTCCTGGGCATTTAGTTCGAAGAACTTATGTTGAAGGAGCAGGAGTTCCATCATTGATTGCAATCTATCAAGACCCAAGTGGTAAAACAAAAGATTTAGCTTTGGCATGGGCGAAAGGAATTGGTTCAACTAAAGCAGGTGTAATCGAAACAAATTTTAAAGATGAAACCGAAACAGATCTGTTTGGCGAGCAAGCTGTTTTATGCGGCGGCTCAGCAGAATTAATAAAAGCCGGATTTGAAACATTGGTTGATGCCGGTTATCCACCAGAATTAGCTTACTTTGAGTGTATGCATGAAATGAAATTAATTGTTGACCTATATTATGAAGGAGGACTGTCAAGAATGAATTATTCTGTTAGTGATACTGCGGAATACGGCGGCATGACACGCGGCAGCAGATTAATCACACAGGAAACCAGGAAAGAAATGAAAAAGATTCTCTCCGAAGTTCAGTCGGGGCAATTTGCAAAAGAATGGTTAGATGAATATCATTCCGGACAGAAGAATATGGAAAAACTTCGTCAAGAAAATAGAGATCATCCAATTGAAAAAGTTGGTTCAAAATTGAGAGAAATGATGAGCTGGTTATTTCAAAAGAATAAAAAGCATGAGGTGGGTGTATGAATTTAAAAATAACTTTGCTGCCTGGTGATGGTATTGGTCCTGAGGTAGTTGACAGCGCAGTAAAAGTAATGAAAGTTGCGGCAGAAAAATTTAATGTTAATTTGAATTTTAACGAACAGTTGGTTGGCGGCGCTTCGTATGAAAAATACAATACTCCATTAACAGATGAAACTCTTCAGGTTTGTTATGATTCAGATGCAGTATTCTTAGGAGCAGTAGGCGGACCAAAATGGGAAGGGCTTCAGCATAATTTAAAGCCTGAAGCGGCATTGCTGAAATTAAGAAAAGCATTAGGGCTTTACACAAATATTCGTCCTGCAAAAGTTTATAAGTCACTATTATCTTCTTCAACCTTAAAACCTGAAGTGCTTGAAGGAACAGATTTAGTAATACTGCGTGAGTTAACCGGAGATGTTTATTTTTGCGAGCCCCGCGGTTATGATGAAAAATCCGGTTGGAACACAATGGCTTACACTTACGAAGAAGTTGAAAGAATTGCCAGACGGGCATTTGAAATTGCGAGCAAACGCTCCGGTAGAGTTACTTCTGTTGATAAAGCAAATGTACTTGAAACATCTCAATTCTGGAGAAAAGTTGTCCATAAAATTCATGAGGATTATCCCGATATAGAATTGAATGATATGTATGTTGACAATGCCGCCATGCAGTTGGTCAGAAATCCACGGCAGTTTGATGTTATTTTAACTCAAAATCTTTTTGGGGATATTTTAAGTGATATTGCTGCAATGATAACAGGAAGTCTTGGTATGCTTCCTTCAGCAAGCACAGGCAGCAGGTACGCAATGTACGAACCGGTTCACGGAAGTGCACCTGATATTGCAGGGCAGAGCAAAGCTAATCCGCTTGCCACAATTGCTTCGGCAGCTATGATGTTTTCACTTTCTTTCCAGATGAGCAAAGCTGCGGATCTTATTGATATGGCAATTGATAAAACTTTACAAATCGGTTACAGAACTGCCGATATCTATACAAAAGGAACAACGCTGGTTTCTACAACAGAGATGACTTCAATGGTAATAGATAATTTTAATCAAATTTACGATGAACAAGCACTCGGTGTTTTTACTCTATAATTAAATTATTAATAATAATCATAATAAATTTTAAAATTGAGGAAATAAAAATGGAAGAAAATAGAGTAATAGTTTTTGATACAACATTAAGAGACGGTGAACAGTCACCAGGTGCTTCATTAAATGTATATGAAAAAATAGAAATTGCCAGACAACTTGTTAAATTAAAAGTTGATGTTATTGAAGCTGGATTTCCGGTTTCGTCTCCGGCGCAATTTGACGCAGTAAAAAGAATAGCAAATGAAGTTGATGGAGCAGTAATAGCTGGGTTAGCCAGGGCTAAAGAAATAGATGTAAAATCAGCTTATGATGCTTTGAAAGATGCAGGTAAGTTTAGAATCCATACCTTCTCCAGTACTTCAGATATTCACATTCTCGGAAAATTTGGAGACGACAGATATGGAAAGACTTTGGAAGAAAAGAGAAAAACCATAATTCAAATGTCCATAGATGCTGTAGCATACGCAAAATCTTTTACGGATGACGTTGAATTTTCTGCAGAAGATGCTGGAAGAACGGATATTGGATATCTTGCAGAAGTGATTGAAGCAGCAATTGAAGCCGGTGCAACCACAGTAAATATTCCGGATACAACCGGCTATACTTTTCCTTCTGAGTTTGGATCAAAAATAACTGAATTGAGGCAGAGAGTAAAAAATATTAACAAAGCCATAATCAGTGTGCATTGTCATAACGACCTTGGTTTGGCTGTTGCAAACTCGTTAAATGCAATTGAACATGGTGCAAGACAAGTTGAATGCACAATAAACGGAATTGGTGAGAGAGCTGGAAATGCTTCGCTTGAAGAAGTTGTTATGGCATTGAAAGTTCGGAAAGATATTAATAAATGTTATACAAATATTAAGACAGAAGAAATTTATAATGCAAGCAAAATGGTTTCTTCGTTTACGGGTATAATCGTTCAGCCGAATAAAGCTCTGGTAGGAGAAAATGCTTTTGCTCATGAATCAGGCATTCATCAAGATGGAATGTTGAAAAATAGGCAGACTTATGAAATCCTTTCCCCTGAAACGGTTGGTGTTCCAAAAACTAAAATTGTTCTGGGCCGTCATTCTGGAAGACATGGTTTAAAATCACGCTTAGTTGAGCTTGGTTACTCATTATCCGAAAAAGAGCTTCAGGTAGTATATGATAAGTTTGTCGGACTTGCTGATAAAAAGAAAGAAGTATTTGATGAAGACTTGAGAATTCTCATGGGTGATCATGCACATGAAACTGAAGATGAATTTTATGAATTGGACTATATTCATGTTATGATGGGAACTAATTCCATTCCCACAGCAACAGTTAGAATAATTACAAAAGCAGACCAGATTCAAGAATCTGCTACCGGAGATGGTTCTGTTGATGCTTGCTTCAATGCCATTGAACGTGCACTAAATATAAAGCCGAAGCTGGAATCGTATAATGTCCGTTCTGTTACTTCCGGTCGCCAGGCAATGGGTGAAGTAATTGTAAGATTAAGAAGTGAAGAAAATTCATTCACTGGAAGAGGCGTTTCTACCGATATTATTGAAGCAAGTGCGAAGGCTTATATACAAGCATTAAATCATCAGCACTTATTTTTAAAGAATAAAGAAGACGAAGAGTTTGTGAGTCATTCATTATCGGAAGTATCACAAGCAGTTTAAATTAAAGGATAAAGGAATAATTTTATGTCCATGACAATAACGGAAAAAATACTAGCAAAATCCGCTAAAAGAAAAAGTGTTCAGCCAAGTGAAAATATTTGGCTAAACGTTGATGTACTAATGACTCATGATGTTTGCGGTCCACCCACTATCGGAATTTGGAAAAGAGAATTTGGTGAAAAAGCAAAAATCTGGGATAAAGAAAAACTTGTGATTTTTCCTGACCATTATATTTTTACGAGTAACCCCCAAGCAAACAGAAATGTTTCGATCTTAAGAAAATTTGCTGATGACTACAAGATTGATAATTATTACGATGTCGGGACTGATAGATACAAAGGAGTTTGCCACATCGCCTTAGCAGAAGAAGGTTACAATGTCCCAGGCACTGTTTTATTCGGGACTGATTCGCATACTTGTACTTCAGGCGCGTTTGGAATGTTTTCAACCGGAGTCGGAAATACCGATGCAGCTTTTATTCTAGGTACTGGGAAAATTTGGGAAAAAGTTCCTGAATCTTTGAAATTTACTTTTGAAGGAGAAATGCCTCCGTATCTCACAGCAAAAGACCTAATTCTTAGAGTACTTGGTGAAATTACAACGGATGGGGCAACTTATAGAGCTATGGAATTTGATGGTTCTGCTGTTTTTTCTCTTTCAGTTGATGAAAGAATGACTCTTACAAATATGGCTATCGAAGCAGGCGGTATGAACGGAATAATTGCTGCTGATTCGGTTATTGAAGATTATGTGAAACAGAGAACCAACAAATCTTATGAAATATTTCACAGCGATCCTGATGCAAAATATAGAGCCAAATATTCGTTTGACGTAAATAAACTTGAGCCTTTAGTTGCAAAGCCGCATAGTCCTGATAACATGGATACAGTTAGAAATGTTCAAGGTACAAAACTGACTAAATGTTACATTGGTTCTTGCACAGGTGGAAAGCTAAGTGATTTTAAATCTGCGGCAAAATTTTTATTTGGTAACAAAGTTAAAGTTCCTACTTTCATTGTTCCAGCAAGTACTACTATCGCTCAGCAGTTGGAAGAAGAAACCATAAGCGGAGTTTCAATAAGACAAATTTTTGAAAATGCCGGGTGTGTTGTTGCACAATCATCCTGTGCAGCCTGCCTTGGTGGACCGATGGATACAATTGGAAGAGCAACAGATGGAGAAGTTATAATTTCTACCACAAACAGAAATTTC
>CAZRMA010000171.1:0-7815 GCA_964600655.1 uncultured Ignavibacteriaceae bacterium | reverse complement strand
TTGTTTGATAAGCATAAAAATTTTTATTTCATGGAAATGAATACACGTATTCAAGTTGAACATCCCGTAACTGAATTTGTTTACAATGTAGATCTAATTCGTCAGCAAATTTTAGTTGCTGCCGGTGAAAATATTGAAACTCTGCCTGGGAAACCACGAGGGCATAGTATCGAATTTAGAATTAACGCAGAAGATCCGCAGAATAATTTCCGTCCTTCTCCTGGGAAAATTGAATCGCTGCATTTCCCGGGCGGATTTGGAGTACGGGTTGATTCTCACATTTATCATTCATACACTATTCCTCCTTACTACGATTCACTTTTAGCAAAGCTGATTGTATGGGGAACGGACAGGCAGCATGCAATTAAGCGTGCAAGAAGGGCTTTGGAAGAATTTACAATTGAAGGAGTTAAAACCACAATTCCGTTCCATCTAAAAGTGCTGGAAGATTCAAGATTCCTAAGCGGGAATTTTGACACAGGATTTTTAGAACACTTTAATTTTGAAGATTAATTTTTTAAAAGTAATTTTGAAAATAAAATTAACTGAGGTAATTAATGAGATTTCCTGATAATATAAAATATACAAAAGACCATGAATGGATTTCCATTGATGGTAAAATTGGAACAATTGGCGTAACTGATTACGCACAGGGCGAATTAGGCGATGTTGTTTTTGTTGATATAGACCCTAACTTAAAAGAAATTAAAAAAGGTGATTCATTCGGAACTATCGAAGCGGTAAAAACTGTAAGTGATCTTTACGCGCCATGTACCGGTAAAATTATTGAGTTAAATAAAGACCTTGCAGACAGTCCTGAGATTGTAAACAGCGATCCTTATGGACTTGGCTGGATGGTTAAAGTCGAAATTAATGATGAATCAGAACTCAGCGATCTTATAGACAGCAAACAGTATCAAGAATTAGTTGGACAGTAAGTCTATTATAGAAAATAAGATTATGGTTTTAAATATTGATTAATTAAAAAAACAAAATCTTTTTAAGGTTTTGTTTTTGTTTTAAATAGAACTTATCTAATGAACAGACAAACAATTTTAATCATAGACTTCGGTTCGCAATTTACGCAGCTTATTACACGCAGAGTTAGGGAATCAAAAGTATATTCTGAAATTTATCCGCACACAATTTCACTTGATAAAATAAAAGAAATTAATCCGGCCGGTATTATTCTTTCCGGCGGGCCGATGAGTGTTTATGATAAAGATGCGCCTGTACTTGAAAAAGAAATTTTGAAATTAAAAATTCCTATTTTGGCGATTTGTTATGGTCTGCAATGGCTTTGTAAAAATCTTGATGGAAATGTTGAACCTGCAAAAGACAGAGAATACGGTAAAGCAACACTTAAAGTTTTAAATAATTCAAAACTGCTTAAAAATGTAAAAAAAGAATCAACTGTTTGGATGAGCCATGGCGATTTAGTGACAAAAATTCCTACCGGCTTTAAAGTTATTGGCGATTCGGATCATTCACCTTTCTGTGCGATTGAAAATGAGAATGAAAATTTGTTCGGTGTACAATTTCATCCCGAAGTTTTTCATACCGAAGAAGGTTCAAAAATAATTCATAATTTTCTGTTTGATATTTGTGATTGCAAAGGTGATTGGACACCGCAAAATTTTATTGAAGAAAACATTTCTAAAATTAAAACCATAGCAGACGACAACAAAGTTATCTGTGCATTAAGCGGCGGAGTTGACTCTACTGTTGCTGCCGTGCTTGTCGAAAAAGCTGTTGGAAAAAATTTAATTTGCATTCATATTGATACTGGACTCATGCGGAAAAATGAAAGCAAATTAATTGAGGAAATGTTCAAAGATAAATTTAATCTGCAATTCATTTATGTTGATGCTTCAGAAACATTCTTAAATAAGTTAAAGGGCATTGTCGATCCCGAACATAAAAGGAAGATTATCGGAAATACATTCATTGAGATTTTTGAAAAAGAAGCGAAGAAATTTGAAGATGCAAAATTTTTAGTTCAGGGCACACTCTACCCGGATGTTATAGAATCTGTTTCTGTAAAAGGAGCTTCTGCTACAATTAAGACTCACCATAACGTTGGCGGCTTGCCTGAAAAAATGAATTTTAAATTGATCGAACCTTTTAGAGAATTATTTAAAGACGAAGTAAGAAATGTTGGCAGAGAACTAAACATACCTGAAAGTTTTATTGAGCGTCATCCATTTCCCGGACCTGGATTAGCAGTAAGAATTTTAGGAGATATTACAAAAAACAAACTTGACATTTTGCGGGAAGCTGACGATATTTTTATTAGTGAAATTAGAAATGCAAATCTTTATAATAAAATATGGCAGGCATTTGCTGTGCTTCTGCCGGTGAATTCGGTAGGCGTTATGGGAGATTTTAGAACTTATGAAAATGTGATGGCGCTTCGAGCAGTTACTTCGGTTGACGGAATGACTGCGGACTGGTTTCATTTTGATCATGAATTTTTAGCAAATGTTTCGAATAAAATTATTAATAAAGTTCGAGGAGTAAACAGAGTTGTTTATGATATAAGCTCAAAGCCTCCTTCAACTATTGAATGGGAATAAATTTTGGAAGCCGTTTTTCAACTTCAGCATAGACTTAAAACAGCAAGAGAATTTGAAGCTCAGGGTAAGCTGCTTCATGCAGTACAAGTTTATCATTTAATAATTCAAGATCATCCAGATTTAGTCGAGGCTTATTTTGATCTTGCTGACCTTTATGAATCGTTGGGTAACATAATCCCAGGTATTAATCTTCTTGAATCATTAGTAGAACAAAATCCTGAAGATAAAGACATAAGATTATTTTTAGGTCAATACCTATTAAGAAATGCAAAATGGAATGAAGCCATTGAAGTATTGAGTTACATTTTACCCGAAGAAGAACCCATGGTTTCATTTTTTCTCGGATATTCTCATTATATGCTTGAAGAGTTTGAAATTGCCCGACTTAATTTTCTAAATTTTATTCCAAAGCAAAAACATTCTGAACTTTTATATGAGGCAAATCTGTACCTATCAAAAATTGAAGTGAAGCTTAAGAATTTTGAATCTGCTTTAAATTATGCCAAGAAGACTGAAGAGCTTTATTCAAATTTCTGGGAGTTAAATTATATTTACGCCGATTGTTATTACAATTTGGGAATGTACGCTCACGCAGTTAACCCTATTGAAAAAGCAATTAAATTAAACTCTAAAGCAACTATTCTTTTACGGTTAGCCGGCAAAATTTATTTAAAACACGGAGATTATCTTAAAGCTGAAAAATATTTTTTGAAATTTATTGAATCGATTGAGGATGTTTCTTCAGATGACTACGCAAAACTTGGGGAAGCTTGTCTAAAAGCTTTAAAGGCTAAGGATGCATTAAACTATTTTGATGTTGCAATAAGTCTTGATCCGGATAATAATTTTGCTGTGGAGGGGAAAAAAAATGCTTCTAAACTACTGAACAATAATTTGGTTTAAGATGATTAAAAGAGTATTGCTGTTTTTATTGCTGTCCCTGTCAATATCATTTGCCCAAGATAATTCTAATCAAAGTATTGATTTTAAATTTAAACAAGCAGTTAATCTTTTTGATGCCCTTCAATATCAAAGGTCATTAAATATATTTGAGTCAATTCTTGAAAAACCAATGAATTCTAAAACAACTATTTCTTTTTTATTCAAAGGTAAAGCCTTAATAAAACTTGCTCGATACAATGAAGCCTCGGAAGAGTTATCCCAATTTATAAAACGTTTCCCTCGCAGTAATTATATAAATGAAGCACGTCTGAGTTTAACCAATTCACTTTATCAAGAAAAAAAATATTATCAAGCATTTAACGAATGTTTAAATATAATTTCAGATTCTCCCGATACATTTTATTATAACTACTCAAAAAGCACTGCTGAAAGATTAGGTCTAAATTATTTAAGTTCGTTTGAAATTAGCAAGTTCGAAGATTCATTGCGCAGCAATACTAATCAAGCCAAATCTTTCTTGTTGTTAATTTTGGGTAAAGAATATCTAAAAGAGGGAAATGTTGATGAAGCAAGAAAATCTTTTGGAAAACTGGTCAGAAATTATCCTTCATCAAAAGAAAGCACGGAAGCAATATCACTTAATCAGGACATAATGCTTAATCATTCCAGTAATGCGCCCTCTAATATTATTGGAGTGATGCTGCCATTGGAAGGCAAAAATGTAAGTGCTCAAACTGCAAACTCGGCAAATGAAATTTTGGAGGGAATACAATTCGCTGTTTCAGAATTTAATAAAGATAAAACTTCCAAAGACCGGATTGGAATAATGGTTCTTAATACCGGCTTGGACGAAAATAAAATAGAGCAAATAAAAAATGAAGTTGAATTTCTTCCACAGTTGAAAGTTATTATTGGTCCTATATTCAGCAATGAGGTAAGAAAAGCATTAAATGTTTTTAAAAATACGAACATACCAATAATTTCTCCTACAGCTACTGATACAGGATTGACCAATATTAACAATAATTTTTTCCAGGCAAACCCGCCGCTCGATTTGCGCGGTAAATTAATGGCGCAATATATTTTCTTATCTGAAAATAAAACAAGGATTGCTGTATTAAATGCAATTGATGGCTACTCTCCTTTATTAAGCCGGGCATTTAAAGAGGAATTCGTGAAGCTCGGTGGAGAAATTGACATTAGTGAAATATATAAAAGCAACAGCTTTGACGTTGTCGAACAAGTAAAAAATATTGATGATACAACGAATATATTTGATGCAATTTATATCCCTTTAGCTGATAAAATAGATGCTACCGCCATTCTTTCGGAATTAGCAGTCGATAGTGTTAATACATCAATTTACGGTAACCAGGACTGGCTTTTTGCAAGAGGTTATGAAACCTCCCCGGATTTGAGCAACCGTGTGGTTTTCACATCGGATTTTTATTTTGATTATAAGAGTTTTGCATTTCAAAATTTCAGTAAAAGATTTTTTGATCAAGTCAATAGGGATATCAATAGAAATATTTGCTACGGATATGATACTGCGGAATATTTGCTTGATCTGCTCAGAGGCTCTGCGATGGGAAGAGAAGACATTATTAAAAAAATGGAATCCGGATTTACTTCGATTGGTTATCATAATAATATTTCTTTTAATCAAGACAGAGTGAATTGCTATTTAAATATTGTAAAATACAATAACGGATTATTTAAATTAATTACTAAATTTAAATCAGAAAATTAAATCTAAATTGAGGTAACCATTTCATCTGTAAAAGATCTTCCATTGGATGATCGTCCACGTGAAAAACTTACACTAAGAGGAGCACAAAATTTAACCGACGCTGAGCTGATTGCAATTCTCTTACGAACCGGGAAAAAAGGGAAGTCCGTTATTTCGGTCGCCCAGGAACTAATTAACAATTATACAAATCTTGCGGTGCTTGCTACGAAGAGTTTAAGTGATTTGTTAAAAACATCCGGGATCGGAAAAGATAAAGCCGCAACTCTTATGGCAGCGTTTGAAATCAGCCGAAGAATTCAATCACAGCAAAAATGGTTTTCAAATAAAAAAATTACTTCTCCACAGGAAATTGCAGAGATATTTATTCCTCTTTTAAGAGATGAATTAAAAGAAAAATTTATAATTGTCTGTCTTAATTCTGCAAACAAAATTATTAAACATGAAGTTATTTCAATTGGCAATTTAAATTCGAGTGTAGTTCATCCAAGGGAAATATTTAAAGCAGCAATTGAGCAATCATCTGCAAGCATTATTCTTGTTCACAATCATCCTAGTGGGAATCCAGAGCCGAGTAATGAGGATATTTCAATTACAAAACAAATTGTTGATGCAGGAAAAATTTTGGACATCCCAATTTTTGATCATATTATAATAGCTGGAAATACATTTACGAGTTTTGTAGAAAAAAGGCTAATTTGATGCATGTAACCCAGCGCAAACGTAACTTAAACTTTATCGTCGCTTGCTTGAACTTATTAACTAATTTTGTTATATAAGGGCATTAAATTAGTACCTATTTTTATAAGCTATTGTAAAAAAGAAGATTACAGGTACTTAATATTGATAACTAAAGGCTTTAGCACTATATTTAACAACCTAAATTAACTAATTTATAAGTGGAGGTTCTCATATGAAAATAGCAAAAGCACTAAAAAATACTCTGGCGATCGCAACAGTTACTGCAGCAGTAGCTTTCATGAGCGGTTGTGGCGGAGTTAATGAAGAAATGATGCAGCAAATGAATGATTTAAAAGCAAAAGTCAGTTCATTGCAGGATCAGGCTAATTCCTTAAAAGATCAGAGGGCAACTCTAGAGAAGGAAATGGCAGAGAAAAATGCAAAGCTTCAACAATGCAATAAGGACAAAGAAGAAGCACGGGCTAATTTAGATAAATTACCCAAATAATTATCATAATTGAATTAAAATTATTTAACACGAATTTGGAGGAAAATCTCTATGAAAATAACAAAATATTTAATTAGTATTTTGGCGCTCATGCTTCTCTTTTCAGTATCTGTTATGGCACAAGAAGAGACAGAAATGACCACCGACGAATGGCAAGCTGAAATGACTCGTTTGCAAGAACAAGATAGTTCATTACAAGCAGAAGTTACTTCTTTGCAAAGTGACATTGATAAAATGAAATCAACCGAAATTCAAAGCTATGATGATTGTATGAATGAACTTTATGCAATGGTCGGTGCTACTAAATCTGACGTTGATAATTTCAGGCAAGCTGTTGCTGAATTAAATGGAAAAGTTAACAGAAAAGAAGGACCAAAAGCTGACAGACAAAAAGACCTTAATGCATTGAAAATGAATAAAATTAGTGCATTACCAGAATTTTTTGATAAAGTTCACAATCAAATGCAAAGTGCATTAGATGGCTGGGTTGAAGAACCTACAGAACAAATGTATACTGTTATTAAAGGTGATTATCTTTGGAAAATAGCTAAGAAAAAAGATTATTATGGAAATGGCTTTGCTTGGCCGAATATTTATAAAGCTAACAAAGATAAAATTAAGAACCCTGATTTAATTTATCCAAAGCAAGTATTTACTATTCCTAACTTAACGGAACAAGAAAAAGCTAAATACGAAAAATTAAGAACAAATTATAAACCGGCTCCTGTTCAATAATTGTTCTTTGTTGCTTTTATGTTCGCTTTGATTTTTTTAATGAACCCTCATCATTTTATTGTGGTGGGGGTTTCCTTATTTAAAAAGGATTAGAATGACAGCTATTGAAAAAAGAGTCACATTAGACAACGTTGATATGTTAAGTTTATTGGGCACGAATGATACAAATTTAAAATTGATCGAAGATAGATTTAACGCTTCTATTACTGTCAGGGGAGATAATGTGATAATGAAAGGTGTGCCTGAAGAAGTGGATACAGTTGAAAAAGTTTTTAAGGAAATGGTTTACGTCTTAAATACTAATGGTTCATTAAAATCTTCCGACGTAGATACCATATTGGAACTTTCAATTCAGGGCAAAGAGATTGTAAGTGAAAAAGAAATTGACTCGATTATTCTTTATACTAAAAATGACTCTATTAGAGCTAAGACTTCCGGCCAACAGCAGTATATGGAAACAGCATTGAAAAATGATATCTGTTTTGCAATAGGCCCGGCAGGCACAGGCAAAACTTATCTTGCAGTTGCATTGGCTGTATCAGCATTAAAGAAAGGCGTCGTCAACAGGATCGTATTAGCACGACCCGCTGTGGAAGCAGGTGAGAGCCTTGGATTTTTACCCGGTGATTTTCGTGAAAAAATTGATCCGTATCTTCGTCCTTTGT
>CAZRMA010000170.1:0-7824 GCA_964600655.1 uncultured Ignavibacteriaceae bacterium | reverse complement strand
CGGAAATATACTGAGCAATACGGCGAAACTCAGATTAAACTTTATTACAATGATTATAATACTGCTACTGCATCAAAAGCAGATGGTATAGTAAGAATTTGCGGCCCTATTTTTAGAGCCGGATATCTTGATGGAATTGGGATGCAGGAACATGATGCTTATAATAATCCAACAGCCTCGCAATGGATTGCTACGTACAATAAGTTTGACACTATATGCACTCAAATGACAGTAACCGAATTTGATGTAAAACCAAGCAGTAATACACTTTCAAGTTCAGTCCTAACAACACAAGCAAATCAATATGCACAACTTGTGAAATGTTTTGTTGAAAGAAGTTATTTTTCAGGGCGGGGAAAAATTATTAGTGTCTGCAAAGATGGATTAAATGATCAATGGGCTTTTGTTGCCAAAGCTTCTTTATGGGATGCAAATGATCAATGCAAACCTGCGTTTTATGCCGTGGCAAATATTGGAATAAATTATAATAAACTTGATTCGCTTATATCTGCTGCGGATTCTCTAAATGAAAATGAGTATACGGTGGATTCATGGAACAACTTAAGTACGGCATTAAGTTTTGCACAAAATGCTATAAATAAAAATTACTCTTATACCAACTCTGCTGTGGATACTTTAAAAAATGGGGTAGATTCTCTAAGCGCAGCAATTGAAGGATTGGAAAAAATCGAGACCGCTGTGAATGATCATAATACACCGATTAATTTTTCACTAAGTCAAAATTATCCTAATCCCTTTAATCCAACAACTAAGATTTCATACTCAATTCCACGAAGCGGAAATATCTCATTAAAAATATATAATCTTTTGGGAGAAGAAATTGCAACTTTATTTGATGGTTTTAAAAAATCAGGCAATTACGTTGCTAATTTTAATGGTTCAGGACTTGCCAGTGGTATTTACTTATATAGATTTTCAGCCGAGAATTTTACGGCAACTAAAAAACTTGTATTGCTGAAATGAGATACTGTTTTATTTAGAAATATTTTAAAGTTAATAGTTATTTAATTATAACGATATAATAAAAATTAAATTTTTATCGTACAGTTTAAGTTAAAACAACGAAAGGATACAAGTTGTTAACTTATATAAAAAATAAAGATTCTAAATATCAAAATAAGTTTACTAAACTTTTATTTAGATTTGTGAAAATTAAATTTTTTACGATTTCAGCATTAGTTCTATTGCTTGGATTTTTGTTTCATGATTCATTTGCGCAGCCGTTGGCTAATGGCAAAGATAAATTTTTAGGAAACGTATTAGATATTACATTTCATTCAAATTATTCCAAATACTGGAATCAAGTAACACCAGGGAATGCCGGGAAATGGGGAAGTGTTGAGTATACGCAAGGATCTTATAATTGGAAACAGCTTGACACTATTTATAATTATTCCAATAGTCATGGATTTACATATAAGCACCATTGCCTTATTTGGGGGCAGCAGCAGCCTTCTTTCATTAGTAATTTAGATTCTGCACAGCAATACCAGGAAATAGAAAATTGGATTAAAGCAAGCGGCGAGAGATACCCAAATGCAGATTTTTGCGATGTAGTTAATGAACCTCTACCAAATCACGCACCGCCCGATGGAGGAGGGTCTCCAGCCCGTGCAAACTATAAAAATGCTCTAGGTGGTGATGGAGTAACAGGTTATGATTGGGTGGTTAATGCCTTTAAACTTGCAAGAAAATATTGGCCGAATACTAAATTATTGATTAATGATTACGGTATCTTAAATAGCAGCAGCAATACGGATACCTATATTCAAATAATTAATATTTTAAAAGACAGCAGCTTGATAGATGGCATTGGCTGTCAAGCACATGGATTTGAAAGTGCAAGCGCGGCAACCATTAAATCTAATCTTAATAAACTTGCAACAACAGGTTTGCCAATTTATATATCTGAGTTTGATATAAATATTCAAGATGATGCTCAACAATTGGCAAAGTATAAGGAATTATTTCCAGTGATGTGGGAACACCTTGATGTAAAAGGAATAACCTTATGGGGATATGTAGAAAATGATATGTGGAAACAATATGCCTATTTAATAGACTATAGAAATGCTGAAAGGCCTGCTTTGCAATGGCTGCGTTCATACCTTTTAGCGCCGCCGAAACCAACAATACTTTTCCCAACTGACACTACTGGAGTGGAGCGTAATCCAACATTGATATGGAGTGCTTCAGATTCGGCGACTTCTTATCATGTTCAAGTTACAATTACTAATAGACTAACGTCATTTATTATCGACTCAACAGTTACAGATACTTTATTTCAAATTGATTCACTTAATGCAAATACGAAATATTATTGGAGAGTAAATGCTTCCAATGATAAAGGTACAAGTTCATATACTGATTTAGCAAATTTTACAACGGGTGATAAAATTGTTGGAGTAAAGGATAATAATAAAGCACCATCTGGATTTTCATTAGAGCAGAATTACCCTAATCCATTTAATCCAACTACTAAAATAAATTATTCAATTCCACAAAAAGATTATATAACTTTAAAGGTATACAATGTATTAGGAAAAGAAGTCGCTGCAATTTTTGAAGGATATCAAACAGCAGGAATTCATACAACAACATTCAATGCGGCTAATCTATCAAGCGGGGTTTACTTTTATCAACTGAAGGCAGATGCATATTCAGAAACTAAAAAATTATTATTACTTAAATAATTATTGGTAAAAAAATGATTTTAACTTTTAATAATCTGAAAAATAATTTAATGATCTGGAATGTGGTTAAACTTAATCTAAGATTATTCTTTATAAGTCTTTTGTTTTTACTCCTAATTTTTAATTTGCCTCTAACATTTGCACAGCCTTCTGGCGGCCCCTATGGACCCGTTCAAAAAAATTATGAATTGCCTAAAGTATCAGGCAATATTTATTATGTAGCAGTTGATGGAAAAACTGACCAATCAGGAGAGTCAATTAATAATCCTACAACAATTGAGTCAGCAATTGAAAAAGTAAAAACCGGTGATGCAATAATATTACGTGGCGGAATATATCGCACAGGCAATCTTATTTTAAATCAAGGGATAACAATTCAGCCTTACAAAGATGAGCAACCTATTTTAAAAGGTACCTTTATTGCAAAGGAATGGGAAAAAAAGGAAAATGGATTGTGGGTTACCGAATGGGAACATCTTTTCCCATCAAAACCGCAAAGTTGGTGGCGTCGTCATCGTCATGGATCTGATGTCCCACAGCATCGTTTTAACAATGACATGGTTTTTGTTGATGGCCGATTTCTACAGTCTGCTGGCTGGGAAGGTGAATTGGATGAAAATACATACTACATCGATTATGAAACCAAAAAGGTTTATCTTAGCTTCGATCCAAACAATCATGAAATTGAAATCACAGCTTTTAACACCGGTTTATTGAGAACGACTAAGGATGTTCATAATAAAAAATCGGATGGCAAAGGGCCTGTCATTCGTGGAATTACCTTTTCACAATATGTTCAGAACGCCATAGAAGTTGAGGGCTATTATCCCACCAAATTATCTATGGATACTGAACACGGAAAAGATGTTGTGGGGACAATGCTTGAGAATTGTACTATTTCATTTAGTGCCCGGGTTGGAGCCAATTTGATAGGTGATTCTTTAGTTATTCGAAATTGCAAAGTAAGTGATACGAGTACAGAAGGAATTTATATCGTTGCTTCGTCTGATGTGCTACTTGAAAAAAATATTTTTCAGCGTAATAATATTGAGCATCTTCAGGGATACTATCCTGCTGCTGTTAAGATATTTAACCAAAGTTACAGAGTAACCTGCCGCGATAATTTGGTTACTGATCTTCAGAATTCAATCGGTATTTGGTACGACGTTGGGAACGTGGATGGTGTTTTTATAAACAATTGGCTTGAAAATATCCATTATGATGAAACACACCGAAAGCCAAATGATGTATATCCAATTGGGTCTGGTTTTTATTTTGAAATTTCAAGAGGTGCAATTTGTGCCGGTAATGTTTTTGTAAATTGCGACGCAGGAATTCATCTGCGTAATTCTGCTGACGTTGAAATGTATAATAACACATTGGTGAATAGTCAAGTATTAATTAACCGAACAGGAAGAACTGCGACGGGAGATCATTTTGACTGGCATCCGAGTACCGGCCCTGGTATAGATGAACGTGACGGCCATATATTTGAAAACAATTTGATTGTTGCTGATAAGAATTTTAATAAGCCGCTTCTTTATGTATGGCAGCCGGATACACTATGCAGTATGCTTTCCACTCCTATGCTAAAAGAGCTTGATCACAATGTATATGCTAGAAATTATAAAGACGAGACTAATCCTTTAATATTATGGAGCCCTGCAAAAAATCAAAATTGTCAGGTTGGTTTCAAATCTATTGAAGATCTCAATAAAAATTATCCGGAGTTTTCGAAGAATAGTAAAAGTTTTACCGGATATAATGGGCCTTTGTTCAAAGGTATGCAGTTGGGAAACTATCAAACGCTTTCTGATTTTCCTGGTAATAAATTTGGAACTAAACTTCCCGAAAAGATTAGTAAGCTTATAGGCCAGTCAAAAATTAATGAAAGCTTTGTTGGTGCGTATCCGCCTGAGTATATAAAATAATTTTAATAATATCTAAAGAGCTGCAGATGAAAAATTATTTATCAGTCATTTTAATCCTTCTGTTAAATTTATTTCCTAATGAAATATTTTCATCAGAATTAATTGATTCTACAATAACAAATCCGGAAATAAAAACTGACGGTGCTTATTATACTAATGTCTATCCAAATCTATTTAAAGAACTTTTAGGAAAAACAGATCAAGAAATAAATGAAAAAATAAATTTAGCATTCGATCAATTATTTTATGGCGATGATAAAACGCAGCGTATCTATTATCCGGTTGAAAATGGGATGGCGTACATAGAAGATATTAATAATAAAGATGTTCGCACTGAAGGCATGACTTATGGGATGATGATAACCGTTCAATTGAACAAGCAGAAACAGTTTAACCGTATCTGGAAATGGGCAAAAACTTACATGCAGCATCAAACTGGGCCAAGCAAAGGTTATTTTGCCTGGCATTGCAAAACAAATGGCGAACAATTGTCTCCCGGTTCTGCTTCTGATGGTGAAGAATGGTTTGCGATGTCATTATTATTTGCTTCAGCAAGATGGGGTGACAGTGAAGGAATTTATAATTACAGAAAAGAAGCAAATGAAATTTTAGATGCGATGCTTAGTAAAACTGAATTTTCAGATGATCGCAAAGTTGTTACAAATATTTTCAACAAAAAAGAAAAGCAAGTTGTATTTGTTCCGGATGGTGGATCTGATGATTTTACCGATCCATCCTATCATCTTCCTCATTATTATGAACTCTGGAGCTTATGGGCAAATAATAACAATAAATTTTGGAGTGATGCCGCAGATACAAGCAGAGCATTTTTTATAAAAACAACAAATCCCAAAACCGGATTAATGCCTGATTACGCAAACTTTGATGGAACCCCTAAAGATGTATGGAATCAAGGCCACGGTGATTTCAGATTTGATGCCTGGCGGACTATTGCAAATATTGCAGTTGATTATATCTGGTTTGCAAAAAATAAATTTGCAATTGACGAATGTAATCGACTCTTAAACTTTTTTTATTCACAAGGAGTCGATAAGTACGGCAACAATTTTACTTTAGATGGTAAAGAATTATCTAAAGCTCACAGTACCGGTTTAGTTGCCATGAATGCGTCGGCTTGTCTTGCTTCAACTTTTGAGAATAGAAAAGATTTTTTGGAAGATCTTTGGAATGTTGAAGTACCAACCGGTGAATTTCGTTATTATGACAGTATGCTTTACATGCTTGGAATGCTTCAGGTAAGCGGTAATTTTAGAATTTATAAATTACAAGCAAAAAAATAATGTTTTAAAATAAATGAGTTATGAAAAATGAATAAAAAAATTTTTCAAGTAGTTACTTTGTCGATATTATTTTTCTCAAACCTTTATCCGATACAAAATGTTTCAGGTAAAGAGGATGGATCATACGTTACAACTAACAAAGCAAATGGAAGTTTTGTTATTACAGAATCCGGCAAGTCATCTGCAATCTATATCAGTTCACAGGATTTTCCAGGCGTTATTAGAGCAGCTAAAGATCTTCAAAATGATATTGGCAAAGTAACAAATGCCAAACCTGAATTTAATACTGATAATATTCCAACTTCAGAAAATATAATCATTATAGGTTCTTTAGATAAAAGTCCTTTGATACAGAAGCTTATTGAAAATAAAAAATTAAATGTAGATGGTTTGAAGGGTAAATGGGAAACTTTTATTACTCAAGGCATTGATAATCCATTCCCATCTATTAAACACGCGTTAGTAATTTGCGGCAGCGATAAAAGAGGAACCATTTATGGGATCTACGATCTTTCAAAAAATATTGGTGTTTCACCATGGTACTGGTGGGCAGATGTTCCGGTTCAAAAGCATGACAAACTTTATGTCAATCCGGGGAAACATAGTCTGGGTGAACCCTCTGTAAAATACCGTGGAATATTTTTAAATGATGAATATCCTGATCTTACAAACTGGATAATAAATAAATTCGGGTTTGTAACTCCGCAAAAAAATCCGCCGATTCCCGGAGACATAGCAAATTATAATCATTTGTTTTATACAAAATTATTTGAGTTGATTCTCCGGTTAAAAGGTAACTATCTCTGGCCTGCAATGTGGAACAATGCATTTAATGAAGATGATCCGGAAAATCCGAAGCTTGCTGATGAATATGGAATCGTTATGGGTACTTCACATCAGGAACCAATGATACGCGCTCAAAAAGAATGGGATAGAAGGTATCTTAAAACTATAGGAACCTGGAACTATGCAAAATATCCTGACACTCTTAATAATTTTTGGCGGGAGGGGATTCGAAGAAATAAAGATTATGAAAATATTATCACCATGGGATTGCGCGGTGCGAATGACACACCTATGGCGCCAGGCGGCCCGGAAGCTAACATGGAACTTCTTGAAAAGATTATTAAAGTTCAACGGGAAATTATTAGTGAAGAAACTAAAAAAGATGTTACCAAAATTCCTCAAATGTGGTGTCTCTATAAAGAAGTACAGGACTTCTATAATGCAGGTATGCGTGTCCCCGATGATATAACTCTTCTTTGGGCTGAAGACAATTGGGGAAATGTTAGACGCTTGCCAACTGCTGAAGAACGTAAGCGAAGCGGGGGAGCAGGAGTATATTACCACTTTGATTATCACGGCGGGCCAAGAAGTTACCAATGGATAAATACTAATCCCATATCTAAAATTTGGGACCAATTGTCTCTTGCAAAACAATATGGAGCGGATAGAATTTGGATTGTCAATGTCGGTCATTTTAAAGGATATGAATTTCCACTTGAATATTTTATGGATCTTGCCTGGAATACAAAAAAATGGACAAACAAAAATCTAAATGAATATACACGCCAATGGGCTGAATTTCAATTCGGAGCTAAATATGCAAATGACATTGCAGATATTATTGAAAAGTATACAAAATATAATGGAAGGCGAAAACCTGAATTGCTTAGTCCTACAACTTATAGCCTTATTAATTATAACGAAGCTGAAACAGTAGTTAAAGATTACGATACAATCGCGACTAAAGCAGAAGAAATTTATAACAAGCTTCCGGTTGAAAAGCGCCCTGCATTTTATGAGCTTGTATTATTTCCTGCCAAAGCATGTGCAATTGTAAATCAATTATATTTTGCTGCAGGCAGAAATGAATTA